>CAIKZV010000598.1 GCA_903831925.1 uncultured Burkholderiales bacterium | reverse complement strand
TTCAGATAGCCCTTCATCACGATGTTGCCGCGAAAGACCACCTCGCCCATGGTGGTGGCATCGCGCGGCACCTCCAGACCGGTCTGCGGATCAATGACGGTGCAGGCCTGCTGCACCTGATAGTGCATGCCCTGGCGGGCGTTGAGGTCGGCCTGTTCGCCGATCGGCAACGCAGCCCATTCATCGTGCTTGGCGCAGGCTGCCGCCGGCCCGTAGACCTCGGTCAGCCCATAGACATGGGTCACGTCGAAGCCCATCTTCTCCATACCCTCAATCATCGCAGCCGGCGGCGAGGCACCGGCCACCATCGCCTTGACCTGCCAGTCGATGCCCGCGCGCAGGGCCGCCGGTGCGGCGATGAGGGTGGCATGCACGATCGGCGCGCCACAGTAATGCGTCACGCGGTGCTCGCGCATCAGCCCGAAGATCAGCGCCGGATCGACGCGACGCAGACAGACATTGGTGCCGGCCATCGCCGCGAGCGTCCACGGGAAACACCAGCCATTGCAGTGAAACATCGGCAGGGTCCAGAGATAGACCGGATGGCGCGGCAGGTTCCAGGCCAGCACATTGCCGACCGCGTTCAGATAGGCGCCGCGATGGTGAACCACCACGCCCTTGGGATTGCCGGTCGTGCCCGAGGTGTAATTCAGGCCGATCGCATCCCATTCATCCTGCGGCGGCTGCCAGACATGGGCCGGGTCACCGCCCGCGATCAGGTCCTCGTAGGCCATCGCACCGAAGCACTCGCCAGGGCCGCTGTATTCGGGGTCATCGACATCGATCAGCACCGGCAATCGCTTGCCGCCCGCCTGCATCAGCCCGATGGCGGCCCGCACCACCTCGGCGAACTCGCGATCGACGATCAGCACCTTGCTGTCGGAATGCTCGAGCACGAAGGCTACCGTCGCCGCATCGAGCCGGGTATTGATGCAGTGGAGCACCGCACCCGACATCGGCACACCGTAATGCGCTTCGATCATCGGCGGGGTATTGGGCAGCATGACCGCCACCGTGTCGCCCTCGCCGATCTCCATGGCGGCAAGACTTGAGGCCAGCCGCACCGATCGCTCGCGCAGCTGCGCCCAGGTTCGGCGCAAGGGCCCATGCACGACCGCGCAGCGATCGGGATAGACATCGGCTGCCCAGCCAATGAGCGACAGCGGCGTCAGCGGCACATGGTTGGCGGCGTTGCGATCGAGTCCCTGACGATAGGGATTGGGATGGGTAGGCATGGGGCGTCTCCTTCTGATCAGCGGATTATCCGCCGACCTCGATGGCGACACCATTCCGCAGCTCAGACGATCAGCTGCTGCTCGCTCGGGTCGTAGAGGCAGACGCGGTCGCGGCCAGTCCGCTTGGCCTGATACAGCGCGGCATCTGCGCGCACCAGCAACTGGTGAAGGCCGGCGCTTTCCGACGCCACGTCGGAGACGCCCACCGACACGGTCGCCTCGAGCCCCGGAAATTCAGAGAGGAAAAACTCGCGGCAGTGAGCGGCGAACTGCAGGCGCAATCGGTTGGCAATCGTGGCCGCATCGGCCGGCGTGCATCCCGGCAGCAGCACCGCAAACTCCTCACCACCGTAGCGGGCACCCAGCTCGTGCGAGCGCAAGCCTTCCCGCAGGCAAGTCGCAATCGCCTGGATGACGCGGTCTCCGACCGCATGGCCGAAGCGGTCATTGATCGATTTGAAGTGATCGATGTCGAAGAGCAAGGCAACAATCGGGACGCTGTCGCGAACGGACCGCGAAATCAGGAGATCCCCAAGATCGGAGAAAGCCCGCCGGTTGAAGCAATCGGTCAGCGGATCGCGGGTGGCCAGGCGCTCGAGCTCGAGGTTCTTCGCCTCGATCAGGACTCTCGATGACTGCAATTCGGAAAGGGTCCGGCGCAGACTTTCATTGGCCCGGCTGACAGCGGTCACGTCGGCGAACGACACCAGGCAGCCACGCACTTTCTCCTGGGCATCAAAGATCGGCGAACACGCAACCTGCAATTCGCGCACGCCGTCGACCATATCGAGCTGCATCGCCTCGCCGCTCAGCACACTCGACTGAGCCATGGCTCGCACCCAGGGCATCGGCTGACCCGTCGGTGTCGATGCGTCGGTCTGCGTCGATCGCAGTCCGATCGATGCGAGCTGGGTACCCTCGACGAGCTCCGTACCGTCGACGAAGGTCTGAAATGCCTTGTTGGTCAGCACGACCCGGCCTGCCAGGTCCACGATGGCGATGCCCTCGACCAGGGTATCGAAGGCCGCCCTCACCCGCTCCGGGATGACTGACGCAGGGTCGAGGTGCTGCAGCACGCGACGCATGAACAGCCGGAAACCCGCCAGGCCGGCGATGAACACGAACACCGCAAGCGGCACGACCGGCTGCTCGAGCAACAGGGCCAGCGGTCCATGCGTCTGCTCCCGGTAGGCCAGTTCGAAATCTCCCCAATGGGTCTTGCCGGCAAAGAGCGGAATGCGCAACTGATCGGACGTCAGCTTTCCGGTCCCGGCCGCCGGCTGCCACCATCGGACCGGGTCGCCCGCCTGGACCACCACCTGCCCGTCATCGCGACGAAAAGCCATCGATCCCAGCTGCGGATCGCGTGCGACCAGTCCTTGCATGACGATTGAGAGGGTGTCGATGTCTCCCTTGCGGATCAGGGCCGCACCCTGCACGGCAACCGACTCGCCGAACTGGCGCCGCGCCTTGGCGCGCTCGTCCTCGCCGTTCACGAAAAGACCGAACAGTGCATTGGCCAACAGCACCAGGACGCAGGCCATCAGGGCCAGACCGATGCTGATCTGGGTAGTCGGGTTGGCGCGCTGCAGAAACTTCATGCGGACTCCACGATGGCAGCGGGCTCACGCGAGATGTCGTCGGGCACTGGCGTATGCGCCGGGCTCGGGGCGTTGGGATCATCGAACAGGGTGGGAACGTCGAGCGGCTCTTGCAGATCGGGCAAGCCATCTTCTTCATCGTCATCCCGGCGTTCGCGAGCCAGGATCGGCAAGGGGTCGAAGGTTCGGGCGAGCGGCCCGTAGGTCAGCACGATCCAAAGCAGTGTGCCGCCATTGACCAGCCACCAGAGTACGCCCGCCGAAACAGCGGCTGCCGTACTCTGAACCGACAGGCTCGAGAGCGTGAGTTCGTCAATGACCGTCTGGGGCGGCTCAAGACTCTCGCTCCTCAGCTTCGACTCGGTCGAGTCCTGACTTGCGCTGATCGAATTGCGCGTGTCGTCCGCGAGACCAATCACCGACACGCTGTCGGGCGTCACCACGAACACGCCTGTGATCAGCGCCTGCGACTCGAAGGCACGCACCACCGTCGATGCCGTCATCGACGATTCGAGTCGGCGCGCCGCCGAGGTATCAATCGGCGAGATGAGGGCCATCTCAACCGGCGCAATCAGCCTGATGGCGATGTCGGGCCGGTCGGTGCCGACCGCCGTGATCAGACTCTGCACGATCGGTACCAGGACCTCTTCGCGTGACGAGATGGCAGTCGCTGAAACGGCCTTGGCTGTCGACTTGCCGGATGAAGCGTCTGTCGTGGAGGCGCTGACGGGAGCAGGGATGGGTGTCGTGCCAACCGGTGGCGTGACGACGGTGGTCGTGCCGACGGGTGCAGAAGCGACCGGTGTCGAGCCAACCGGTGTCGAGGTGACTGGCGTCGTGCCAACCGGCGTGGATGTCACCGGCGTCGAGGTGACTGGCGTCGACACGGCAGGAGGCAAACTGATCGGTGGCGTGCTGACGGGAATCGGACTGATCGGGTTCTGTGCAATGGTGGGAGGCAGGCTCACCTCGATCGGCACGCTGCGGGGCAGATCAACGCCCGAGGCCGGATCGGTCAGATCCCGAACGATCAGGTCAAGACTGGTTTCACCGAAAAAGTCGTCGTCCGGCAGAAAGCTCAGGGTGGCGAGTGCTGCATTGATCGCCCCCATCGGGCCTTCGATGATCAGCGTCGAATCGCCGCCAAGGCCCAGATGCGGCGCAAGCGTCAGACCGTCAACCGTCGCAATCGAGAGGGACCCACCGCGAACCGTGAGAGTGACCCGCAAGGTCGCCTCGATGTCATCGATATCGCTGATGAAGATCGGGTTGTCGCCCTCCGCCCTGAAATCCAGCTGAATGCCGGCCAGAGTCGCCTGGGAACCGGGCGCATTGAGTTTGGGCAGATGGTTGATCGGTGTGATGGTGATGGCAGTGCTTGTAGCGGCCTGCAGACCGGTCGCATCGGTCGCCAGCACTTGCAGCGTGTCGCTGCCATGGAAATCGCGCAAAGCGCGGTAGCTCAGGCTGGCCAGCGCTGACTGCAACTGGCTTGCGTTGCCGCCAAGCGTGATCGTCGATGAACCCTGTTCGCCGGCGACGATGATCGCGCCCCCTGCGAGGTCGAGCGTGAGGCTGCCATGCTGCACCCGCAGACTCACCGTCGACAGATTGCCGTCGACATCGGAAACACCAAGCCCCGCGATCGGGACGCCGGTGTTTTCGAGCAGCGTCGCACTGGGAGGCGCAGTGACCACCGGCGAATCGGGAAGATTGGTCACCGTGATGGCCAGGGCTTGAGACGTGAGCAGGCTGCCGTCGTCCGCGCCGACGATCACCTCGTATTGATTGTCGCCATTGGCATCGGCCGGCAGGTGCCATCGCGGCGCGCTGACGAAGGACAGCAGGCCGGTATTGGCGTCGATCACAAAGCGTGCCGCATCGGCGCCACCCAAGATCGAGTAATCCAGTCGCTGCGCCGGCAGGTCGATGTCAGTGGCCGTGACCTGCGTGACGCGCGTGCTGTTCTCGGCAATGCTGAGCGAGGCGTTCGCGCCACCACCATTGCTGGTGATCACCGGCACACTGTTGACCGGGGTGACATTGAAGGTGATGGTCTTCACAGTCGGATCGGTATCGACGCCACCGTTGGCAGTGCCACCGTTGTCCTGCACCCGGAAGCTGAAACTCGCGTAACCGGTGCCGTTGGCATGGCTGAATGGCGTGAAGACCAGCTTGCCGGCGTTGATGTCGGCGATGCTGATGCTCTGGCCGACGGTCACAGCCGTGCCCGCCAGCGTGAGGCTGCCGGCAGTCGGCAGGCTGGAGATCGTGACCGCAGAGAAGGCGTTAGCCGGCGTGTCATTCGCATCGCTGAATCCGAAGTCGGTCGCAGCAAAGACCCAGGCCGTGTCTTCGTTCGTGGTCAGCGTCTTGTTTGCGCCAGTCGGCGCATCGTTGACCGGCGTCACATTGAAGGTGATCGTCTTCGCAGTCGGATCAAGGTCGATTCCGCCGTTGGCTGTGCCACCGGTGTCCTGCACGCGGAAGGTGAAATTTGCGTAACTGGTGCCGTTGGCATTGGTGACCGGCGTGAAGACCAGCCTGCCGGCGTTGATGTCGGCGATGCTGATGCTCTGACCCACGGTCACCGAAGTACCGGCGAGCGTCAGGCTGCCGGCAGTCGCCAGACTGGAGATCG
>CAIKZV010000597.1 GCA_903831925.1 uncultured Burkholderiales bacterium | reverse complement strand
GATCTGGGTTGGCGGTGGTGGCGCGTCAGGCAGGTGCTGATGTGGCAACTGCTGCCAATCGTGCGCTGGCCTCCGGTCGCATGTTGCCGATCGATCATTTTGCGGGCGATACCGACCCCCATCTGTGGGCACTTTCGGCTGCCGAAGTCTATTTCAGTCGTCCGCCGGGCGCGCCGTCTCGCACCGAATACGCGAGTCTGTTCAATCCTTACTGGCAGGTGCGGCTGGTGGCGCCGACTGCCGCGCAGCGCGGGGTGGCGCAGGCCTATGTGCATTGAGACGCTCCGTGATCAGCACGATCAACACAACAAGCGCGGCCAGCGCGGTCAGGCCCTGCTCGAACTGCTGGTTGCGATGCTTGCGATCGTGCCGGTGTTCTTCGGCGTTGCATGGCTTGCGCGGATGCAGGACATGCAGCAGGCAACGATCGCCGCTGCGCGCGCGCTGGCCTTCGAATGCACGGTCAGGCCCCAGGAGTGCAGTGCTGCGGCGCAAGGCCATGGTGAGTCGGGTGGCAGTGCTCAAAATGGGCAGTCTGCACATTCCGAGAAATTCGCCGCGGAGCTGCGCAAGCGACTGTTCGCCGCTCCTCGCGCGGGCCTTCGCAGCGACGATAACGCCGCAGGCGAAGTCACCGCCGCCAGTGGCAATGCGCTGTGGACTGATCGCACCGGCAAGCCGCTGCTCGAGCGTTTCGAAGACGTCTCGATCGAGATTGCGCCGGTGCGATTCAACAGTCCGTTTGCGTTTGCCGGCGGGCAGGGCGATCGCAGCTTTCCGGGGGCGGTGCGGCTGCTCTCCGAGTTGGGCGGCCCTGGGCGATTTGGCCTCGATCTGGAGGCTGGCTTCATTGATGCGCGGGTGCAGGTCGATGTGGCCCGAAGCCGGCCCAGCGATGGCTGGATCAGGCGCATGACCGCGATGCCGCTCACCCTCAAGGCCCATCTGTCGATCCTCACCGATGCCTGGACCGCGTCCGGGCCTTATGGCGGCGCGCCCGACAGCGTGCAGACCCGTGTGGACGCTGGTGCGGGCTTGCCGGGTATCGAGCCGGCGCTGCGGGCGGCTTGGCTGCCGGTGCGAGCGCTCCTTGGCACCGGTTCGCTGCTGGGCTTCGAGTCGCGTGCAAGCGAGTTCAAACCTTACGAGGTCGATGTCGATCTGGTGCCGCCTGATCGGCTCGGGTTGTCACCGGGAGGTGGCGGCAGCGGCGCCCCTACTACCGATCCCCTCTCCCCGTCCACGTCTGCCGAGATGCCCTCGGCAGGTGCTAACGCTCCTTGAGTCACTCACCCATGGATACCCTGCCCAATAGTTTGCCTAATGGTTTGCCTAATGGTCTGCCCAAGGCCTCCCCGCCCGAGTTGGTCATGCCCGCCGCTGCCTTCGACAAGCATGCGGTGACGACCCATCGCTTCTTTTCGCATGTAGCGCCCGACGAGGTGCTCGCGCCGATGCGGGAGCGATGGCGCAATGAGCGAGTGCCGGTGGTCGAAGCGCGTTCGGGCGATTGGTTGATGCTGTCGATTCGCTCGGGGCAGGGCATCGAGACCGTTCAGGTGAGGGCCACTGCATCCGGGACCGAGGGTCTGCGCTCGCGCTGGACGCCGATGCGTGAGTCGCAAGGCGCGGCGCATTCGGCCAGTCACCTGCTCGATTGGCTGCCATCGGCATCGAGGCTCCTGCGTCGTATCGACCATCACGATCCGGGTCGCGAGGCGGCCACGCTGGTCGCGCTGGTCGAGGCCTCGCCTTTTGCGGCAGCCTCGCATCTGCGGGCCAGTGCGCAGGCCGCAGGCTTCGTTGCCGATCCAGCGTCAGGGATGCCCGCGCAGCGTGCGGCTTGGTATCGCGGCGGCGATGCGGCATCCGCGTCGGGTGAGGCGCTTGCGCTGCGGCGTGGCGGCGAAACCGTCGTGGCCACGGTGTCGGCGCATCGCGGCGCGGCTGCAGTGGTGATGCATTGGAGTCAGGGGCAATGAGGTGGGCATTGCTTCATCCGTGTCATTGCCTGCGT
>CAIKZV010000596.1 GCA_903831925.1 uncultured Burkholderiales bacterium | reverse complement strand
TTTGCCTTCGTGCCGATGTTTCTGGTGATCAGCGCACTGATCATCATGCCTGAGCAGGCGACGAAGCTGCTCGCCGAGGATCCGCAGAAAGTGCTGCCCACGCTCGTGCTCGAGCACATGCCCTTTGCGATGCAGGTGATTTTTTTCGGTGCGCTGCTGTCAGCCATCAAATCGAGCGCGTCGGCCACGCTGCTGGCGCCTTCGGTCACCTTCACCGAGAACATCTGGCGTCAGTTCAAGCCCCGCATGGGCGACCGCGAAGAGTTGCGCGACATGCGGTTCACGGTGCTGGTTTTCAGTGCTTGCGTCTGTGCCTACGCGATCGTCATGCGCGGCACACCGATCTACGAGATGGTCTCGTCAGCCTATCAGGTGACGCTGGTGGGCGCCTTTGTGCCGCTGGCCGCGGGGCTGTTCTGGAAGCGCGCGACCACGCAGGGCGCGGTGTTCTCGATCGTGCTGGGTCTGCTGTCCTGGCTGCTTTTCATGGCTACCGATGCCGGCGAGGTGTTTCCGGCGCAATTGGCCGGTCTGATCGCCGCAGTGACTGGCATGGCGATCGGCTCGCTCGGGCCGCAGGCGGTGCGCAATCGGCACAATGCCCATGTCCTTGCCCACTGAACGCAGCACGCCCCTGCCGCTGCATCAGACCGACCCGCAGGCGCTTGCCCGGGTGGTTTTCGTGCTGGTGGGCACCAGCCATCCTGGCAATGTGGGCGCTGCGGCCAGAGCCATGAAAACCATGGGGCTGAGCGAACTGCGTCTGGTGACGCCGCGCTATGCCGATGTCTGTTCGCAGCCCGAAGCGATCGCCTTTGCCAGCGGCGCGACCGATGTCCTGGCGGGCGCGCGACACTTCGCGTTGCTGGCCGACGCGCTGGCCGATATCAGCTTTGCGGTGGCGGTCAGCGCCGAGCCGCGTGAATTCGGGCCACCACCTGCGCCGCCCGAGGTCTGCGCGGCCAAGGCTCTGGCGACGCTGGCTCAGAGCCCGGAGCACCGGGCAGCCTTCGTGTTCGGGGCAGAGCGCACTGGTTTGTCGATCGAGTCGGTCCAGATCTGTCATCTGCTGGCCAGCATTCCGGCCAGTCCTGTCTATTCGTCCTTGAACCTTGCGCAGGCGATTCAGATCCTGGCTTATTGCCTTCGCCGCGAGGCCCTGGCTGCCGACTCAAGCGCGGCTGATTCACACGACAGACCGAACGCTGCGACCCGGTCAGCCGCCGCGGACGAGGTTGCCTCGCCGATGGCCAGCGGTGCTGCGATCCGGGGCTTTTTCGACCATCTCGAGCGGGCCTTGCTTGCAATCGGATATCTCGATCCCTTGCATCCCAAGAAACTGATGCCGCGCATGCGACGCCTGTTTCTGCGCACGCGCTTGAGCGCGGAAGAGGTCGATCTGCTGCGCGGAATCTGCAAGCTGATGGAGCGCGGCCGCGCATCGGACGGGCGCCCGGCTAGAATCGAGCCCTGAACCGACAGGAAGACTCACCGATGCTCAAGCGAATCAGGGAAGACATCGCCGTTGTGCGCGAGCGCGATCCGGCTGCCCGCTCGACGCTCGAGGTCCTGCTCTGTTATCCGGGCATCCATGCCATCCTGTTGCATCGCTTGGCCAATCCGCTGTGGCGCATGGGTCTGACCACCGCGGCGCGATTCGTCTCGCATATTGCCCGCGTGCTCACCGGCATCGAAATTCATCCGGCTGCCCGCATCGGGCATCGCGTGTTCATCGATCACGGGTTCGGTGTCGTGATCGGTGAAACCGCCGAGGTGGGCAACGACTGCACGATCTATCAGGGAGTGACCCTTGGCGGCGTGTCGCTCGGGCGCGGCACAAAGCGGCATCCCACCCTCGAAGCCGGGGTGGTGGTGGGTGCAGGCGCCAAGGTGCTCGGGTCATTCACCGTGGGTGCGGGTGCGCGCATCGGCTCGAATTCGGTGGTCACCAAGACCGTGCCGCCCGGGGCCACTGCGGTGGGTATTCCGGCGCGCATCATCAGCGACGATGTCGATCAGCGCCGTGAGGCCGATGCCAACCGGATGGGCTTTTCGGCTTACGCGATCACGCAGGGTGCAGACGACCCGCTCTCGGTGGCGCTGCATCAGCTGATCGACCATGTCGCCGAGCAGGACAAGCGAATCGACCAGCTGCTCGATTCGCTCGAGCGGCTTGGCGCCTCCCCGCCCGCGCAGGCCTGTGATGCTGTGCCACTTGATGCCGGTCGACTGAGCCGGCTGGTCGATTGAGTCGGTTATTCGACTGATGCGCCCGTCGTGTCAGCGTGCCGGTCGCGAAATCGGCTGCGGCACACCGTTTTCCCACCGCAGCAGTTGGCCTCGATCGGCGCTCGCATCCCAGTCGGTCAGCACGACCCGCGTTCGCGACTGAGCGCCGTGCTGCCACCGATGCAGGCCCGGCCGATGCGTGTGCCCATGAATCAGCAGACTTGCGCCGGCGGTATCCATCGCGGCATCGACCGCTACCTGATTGACATCCATCAAGGCGCCGGCCATCTCGCGTTTGCCGGCTTCGCTCGACTCGCGTGCATGGCGTCCGATAACCAGGCGTTCTGCCAGGCTGCGAGCCAGCAATCCCTGCTGCCAGACCGGATTGCGGCAGGTCTCGCGCCACTGCTGATAGACCAGGTCATCGGTACACAGGGCATCGCCATGCGCAAGCAGCGTCGCCTCGCCATGCAGTGAGACCGAAAAAGGATCAGTGAGCAGCGTGGCCCCGCAGCGCTGCGAGAAGGCGCCGCCATCGAATCCCGGCACCGGCACATCGAGCAGAAAGTCCCGATTGCCGCGCATCATCCAGACGCGCGTGCCGGCCTTCGCCACTGACGTCAGCACGCTGGCAAAGCGCGCTGCAATCGCGTCGGCGCCATCGTCGCCGACCCACATCTCGAAAAGATCACCGAGCAGAAAAAGATGCGCCGCCTCGCGGGCATGGCGGGCGATCTGTTCGAGTGCATCGTCAAGCGTGGCCTGCGCCTGCACCGACAGGTGCAGGTCGGAGGCAAAGAGCACCGGCTCGTCGCGAGCGATCTGCAGCAGTGCCTGGGTCATGGCGTCAGATCGGTTCGCGGCGAGATGATCGTCGAAGACCGCGCGATTACTTGCTCGTGACCCGGGTCATCGACTGGATGACGACGGCTTCGGCCGGAACATCGCGATGCATTCCGGTGGACGTGGTTTTCACTGCCTTGATTGCCTCGACGGTATCCATCCCCTTGACCACTTTGCCGAAGACCGCGTAGCCATTGCCGTCGGGCTGCGGGAAGTTGAGCATGCCGTTGTCCACCACATTGATGAAGAACTGCGACGTGGCCGAATCGGGCACCGAGGTGCGGGCCATTGCAACCCAGCCGGCGTCGTTTTTCAGGCCGTTTTGCGACTCGAGCTTGATCGGCGCGCGGTTGGTCTTCTGCTTCATGTCGGGGGTGAAGCCGCCGCCCTGGATCATGAAGTTCGCGATCACGCGGTGAAAGATGGTGCCGTCGTAATGCTTGTCATCGACGTACTTCAGAAAGTTCTCGACGGTGGCCGGTGCCTTGGCCGGATAAAGCTCGAGCACGATCTCGCCCTTGCTGGTCTTGATGAGCACCTGCGGATTGACGTCGGCAGCGGCTGCCGCGCCTTCCGGCACAGCGAGTGCAAAGAGCAGGGCGCCGATGAGGGGCAGGGACTTGGTCATGATGAGGTTTCCTAAGGTTGCGCGCCGGAGCGCGGAGGGGTTGATACGGAAGGGGAAGGCAGTTTTGCGAACATCTCGCGGGCGATCGACAGTTTTCGGCGCGCCGAGAGGTTGCCCGCATCGAGCCTGCCGGCATCCTGGTAGGCGCGAATCGCCAGTTGCAGATAGATATCGCCAAGGTTCTCTCGGGCCAGGGCATAGCTGGGCAAGGCCAGGACCGACTGTTCGAGTGACTGTCGTGCGCCTTCGTAGTCGCCGCCTGCGGCCTGAATGACAGCCAGGTTGTTGTAGGGTTCGGGCAGCTCGGGGAAGTCTCTGATCATGCCGCGAAACACCTCGCTTGCCGCCGCTGTCTGGGCGGTATCGGTGAGGATGACCCCTTTCAGAAAGCGTAGCCGCGGATTTCGCGGATCGGCCAGCAATGCGGCCTCGGTGAGCGCCATGGCCTCATTGATGCGGCCCTCCCGATAGGCTGCGATCGCGCCATCGTAGGGTTCGGTTCGGGCAGGTCGCAAGGGCTCGCCGCTGCCGACCTGATAGGTCTGATTCGGCTGATAGACCTGGACTGGCTGAACCGACTGATTCAGCTGGTTGATCTGACTCGACTGACTCGCCGGCGTGATCAGGTCGTTTTGCGCCGAGGCCGGGGACGCACCCGACAGCATCACCATCGATACCGTCGCAGTCAGTGCGGCATGGGCCAGGCGAGCGGGCCCGTACCAGGCGACAGCCCTCGCGCAGCACGCTGATATACTCGCGCGGCCGATCGCCATCGCCGCGCAGGCCACATCCAGAGCGGATCTCATCCGCCTATTCTAACCATCCGCGCCGCGCCGCCCGACATGCTCCGCATCCACAACTCGCTTTCCCGCAGCAAGGAACCTTTCGAGCCGATCGAGCCGGGCCGTGTGCGCATGTATGTCTGCGGCATCACGGTGTATGACTACTGCCACATCGGGCACGCCCGCATGATGCTGGTCTTCGACATGGTGTCGCGCTGGCTGCGCGCGAGCGGTTATGCGCTCACCTATGTGCGCAACATCACCGACATCGACGACAAGATCATCAAGCGTGCCGTCGAGAACAACGAGACCATCGGCGAGCTGACCGAGCGCTTCATTGCGGCCATGCACCAGGACCTCGATTCGCTCGGCGTGCTGCGCCCCGACCATGAGCCGCGTGCCACGCAATACGTGCCACAGATGCTCGATCTGATCGGTCTGCTCGAGCGAAATACTCTGGCCTATCGCGCGGCCGACGGCGACGTCAATTACGCGGTGCGCCGCTTTGCCAACTATGGCCGGCTGTCGGGCAAGTCGCTTGATGAGTTGCGGGCCGGCGAGCGTGTGGCGGTGACTGACGCCAAAAATGATCCGCTCGACTTCGTGCTCTGGAAGGCGGCCAAGGCCAGCGATCCTGTGCAGGCAACCTGGCCGTCCGATTTCGGTCCAGGCAGGCCGGGCTGGCATATCGAGTGTTCGGCAATGGCCGGCGCCTTGCTGGGCGAGTCGCTCGACATTCACGGCGGCGGGGCCGACCTGCAGTTTCCCCATCACGAAAACGAGATCGCCCAGAGCGAGGGCGCCCATGGCGGCAGCTTCGTTCGTTACTGGATGCACAACGGCTTCGTGCGCGTCGACAACGAGAAGATGTCGAAGTCGCTCGGCAATTTCTTCACGATCCGCGATGTGCTGCGGGTCTTCGACCCCGAGGTGCTGCGCCTGTTCGTGCTTCGCGCGCACTATCGCAGCCCGATCAATTATTCCGATGCCCATCTCGACGATGCCCGTGCGAGCCTGCTGCGCCTTTACACCGCGCTGACGCCTGGTGAGCCCGGCAACGACGCACATCGTCAGCCGCCCGCCCAACCCGACTGGACGACGCCCTCAGGTCAGCGGTTTCGCGAGGCGATGGACGATGACTTCAATACGCCGATCGCGGTCTCGGTGCTCTTCGATCTCGCCGGCGAGCTCAACCGTACCCGTGACCCTGCCACCGAACGCGAATTGCGCTCGCTGGCCGGTGTTCTGGGGCTGCTTGGCAAAGTGCCCGAACAGGCGGTGCAATCGGGGCTGCGAGGCTCCGATCAGACCGCTTCGGGGTTGTCGGACGCCGACATCGACGCGATGGTCGTGAGGCGCGCTGACGCCAAAAAGGCAAAGCAGTTTGCACAGGCCGACCAACTGCGTGCCGAGCTGCTCGCGCAGGGCGTGATGCTGGAAGACAGCGCCTCCGGCACGCGCTGGCGGCGCAGCTGAGCCGATGGCTTCGCAGATCATCGGCGCAAGGCCCGACTACTGGGTGCAGGCAAGCAGCCATCTTGCTGCAGCCGATGAGGCGATGGCCGCAATCGTGCTGGCATATGGTGATGCCGGCCAGCTCAGTTCGCGAGGCGATCCGTTCAATACCCTGGCGCGTTCGATCATCGGTCAGCAGATCTCGGTGAAAGCCGCGCAGGCAGTGTGGCTGCGTTTCGAAAAGGCAGCCGGCAAGGTCACGCCCGAGCGGGTTTCGCGCATGCGCCTGACAACGCTGACCGGCGCCGGCCTGTCCGGGCGAAAGGCCGAGTACGTCCGTGATCTGGCCGGTCATTTTCTGAGCGGATCGGTCGATCCGACCCGATGGCCCGAGAGCGACGACGAGTCGGTGATCGCCGAACTCGTCCAGGTGCGCGGCATCGGGCGCTGGACAGCCGAGATGTTTCTGATTTTCAATCTGCTTCGCCCTGATGTTTTTCCGCTCGATGACCTCGGGCTTCTCAAGGCGATTGCCCTGCATTACAACGAGCGCCAGCCGGTGACCCGAGCGATGGCCGCCGACATCGGCGAACGGTGGCGGCCCTGGCGCACGGTGGCCACCTGGTACCTGTGGCGCAGCCTCGATCCTTTGCCGGTTGAATACTGAGTTTCCATGAAGACAAGCTTCCTTGATTTCGAGCAGCCGATCGCAGAACTCGAACAGAAAATCGATGCGCTGCGTTTTGTTCAGGACGATGCCGCGGTCGACATCGCCGACGAGATCCAGCGTCTGCAAAAGAAGGCCGATGCGCTCGTCAAGGAGACCTACAGCAAGCTGTCGCCCTGGCAGGTGACGCAGGTGGCCCGGCATCCGCAGCGGCCTTATACCCTCGACTACATCGACCTGATGTTCACCGATTTTCATGAGTTGCATGGTGATCGTGCCTTTGCCGACGACCGTGCGATCGTTGGTGGTCTGGCGCGCTTCAACGGCCAGGCAGTGATGGTCATCGGCCATCAGAAGGGCCATGACACCAAGGAAAAGGTGATGCGCAACTTCGGCATGCCTCGTCCCGAG
>CAIKZV010000595.1 GCA_903831925.1 uncultured Burkholderiales bacterium | reverse complement strand
GGCGCGCACGCGCAAGCTTGCGCGTGCGTTCGTGCTCGTTTCGACGAGCTGAATCGCCTGGACGAACTGAATGCGGGCCGTCGATTCGCACGACCCGCAGCGTGGCTCAGTCGGGCTCGACGCCGGCCACTTTGAGCGTGCTGCGAAAGCTCTCGAGTTGCTCCTTGACCAGAACGCCGAGCTGCTCCGGCGTCGATCCGGTGAGCTGGAAGGCCTGCTGACCCATGGCCGCCTGCACTTCAGGCTTGGTCATGGCGCTGTTGAACTCGCGGTTCAGGCGATCGACGATGTCGCGGGGCATCTTCGCCGGACCGAAGACACCGGCCCAGGAAATCAATGAAAACTTCGGCATGCCGGCCTCGGCGATGGTCGGCACCTCGGGCAGGATCGGGCTGCGCTTGTTGAGCGTGACCGCGATCGCACGAAGCCGCCCGTCCTTGATGTGCCCGACGGTGGTGCCGGCCGATGCGACCATGAATTCAACCCGACCGGCGATCAGGTCGGTGAGGGCCTGCGGCTCACCCTTGTAGGGCACATGGACCATCTGGATGCCGGCCAGCGAGGCAAAGAGCGCGGTCGAGACAATGCCGGTGGTATTGCCGGTGGCGTAGTTGAGCTTGCCGGGATTGGCCTTGGCATACGTAATGAACTCGGCAACCGTCTTGGCCGGAACGCTCGGATGCAACAGGATAAAGAAGGTGTAGCGACCGATATCAGCGATCGGCGTGAAATCGGTGACCGGATCGTAAGGCGGGTTCTTTTTGAGCGCCGGCGCGGCCGACATCGGACTGTTGGTAGCAAACAGCAGGGTATAGCCGTCGGGGTTGGCACGCATGACCTCGGTGGCCGAGATGGCGCCGTCGGCGCCGGCCTTGTTTTCGACCAGCACCGGCTGGCCGAGCGACGGCGCGATCGCACTGGCAAACACCCGGGCGATGGTGTCGGTGGCCGCGCCTGGCGGGAACGGCACGACCATCTTGATTGGTTTGTTGGGATAGCCCTGCGCCATCGTCGTGCTGGCAAAGAGGCCGAGCAGTGCTCCGAGGCATGCGGCAGCCGCCGCGGTCTTGAGTGATGTCATCGAATGTCTCCTTGTGGTCGAGGCAGGCATCAGAGGCTT
The DNA here is from genome assembly GCA_903831925.1 of uncultured Burkholderiales bacterium. Classification (GTDB taxonomy): domain Bacteria; phylum Pseudomonadota; class Gammaproteobacteria; order Burkholderiales; family Burkholderiaceae_E; genus UBA4615. The sequence continues at coordinate 2,069 of CAIKZV010000595.1, read as the reverse complement.
GCCGGTCGGATCGTCTGGATTGCGGTGTGCTGTGTTGTCGTGCGCGCTCGCCCGGCAAAGCCGGGCCGGATTCAGAAGCCTGCCAGCACCACCTTGCCGATGGTCTTGCCGGTCTCGATCATCGCATGGGCCGCACGCAGATTGGCGGCATCGATGTGACCCAGGGTCTGGGCATGGGTGGTAACGATCATGCCGTCGTCGACCAGCGCTGCGACTTCATTGAGCAGGCGGCCCTGCTCACCCATATCGGCGGTCTCGAAGCCGGAGCGGGTGAACATTGCTTCCCAGTGCAGCGAGGCGCAGCGAGCTTTCAACAGCCGCACATCGATCATGTCGGGATCGTCGATCACGCAGACCCGGCCCTGCGGCGCAATCGCGCGAGCAATCTCGGGAAAATGCACATGGGTGTGCGAGACGCTGAAGATGCGTTCGACCCACCGGATGCCGGCCTGCTGCAAGCCCTGCGAGAGCGGCTGGGAGTGGTCGATGACCACATGGGCACCGAGCCGCTCGGCCTGCGCACGGGTTTCGGGACGCGAGGCGGTGGCAACCACCTTCGCGCCGGTCAGGCGTCGCGCCAACTGGATGGCGATCGATCCCACGCCGCCCGCGCCGGCGGTGATCAGCAGCGTACCGGCATCGTCGGGGCGCCCGATGCGCAAACCAAGGCGGTCGAAGAGCGCCTCCCAGGCGGTGATGGCGGTCAGGGGCATGGCCGCGGCCTGTGCGAAATCGAGGCTGCGCGGCTTGCGACCGACAATGCGCTCATCGACCAGATGCCACTGCGCATTGGTGCCCGAACGAGACCGCGAGCCGGCGTAGAAGACCTCGTCGCCCGGCTTGAAAAGCGTGACATCGGGGCCGACCGCCTCGACCACGCCGGCAGCATCAAACCCCAGCACGCGCGGCACACCCGCATCGGGCGCAACATTGCGTCGCACCTTGGTGTCGACCGGATTGACCGACACCGCATGGATGCGCACCAGCAGGTCACGACCGGCGGCAATCGGTTCAGGCAGCTCGAGGTCGACCAGGCACTCGGGATCGGTGACAGGCAGGCATTGACGGTATCCGACAGCTTTCATCACAGGCATCTCACAGAAAATCAGCGTTGATCGGGGGTGAAACGGCGCGCCAGCCCCTGCCAGCATTGCCAGTAATCGGGTTGCAGCGTGGGCAAGGCCAGCGCCTGGGCAGTCGGATGCAGCACGGCACGGCTCTCGAACATGAAGGCCATGGTGTCGCGAATGACCTGGGGCGTCGAGGTGTCGGCGGAAATCGCGCGCTCGAAGGTGGCGGCGTCGGGCCCATGACCCGCCATGCTGTTGTGAAGACTCGCGCCGCCCGGCGCGAAGCCCTGCGCCTTGCCGTCGTATTCACCCTGGATCAGGCCCATGAATTCGGAGGCGATATTGCGGTGAAACCAGGGCGGCCGGAAGGTGTCCTGCATGGCGAGGATGCGCGGCGGAAAGATCACGAAGTCGAGGTTGTCGACACCGGGTGTATCGGAGAGCGACTGCAGCACGAGAAAGATCGACGGATCGGGATGGTCGAAGGAAATCGAGCCGCTGGTATTGAAGTGACGAAGGTCGTATCGACACGGCGCGTGATTGCCGTGCCAGGCGACCACATCGAGCGGTGAATGGCTGATGTGGGAGGCCCACAGTCGGCCCTGAAATTTCTGGACCAGCTCGAAAGCACCTTCGCGGTCCTCGAAGGCCGCCACAGGCGTGAGGAAATCACGCGGATTGGCCAGCCCGTTGGAGCCGATCGGACCGAGATCGGGCAGGCGCAGCGGTGCGCCGAAGTTTTCGCAGAGATAGCCGCGAACACCCGGCCCGGCTTCATCGCTCAGGTCGACGCAGAAGCGGATGCCGCGCGGAATGATCGCGATCTGCTGCGGTTCGAGGCTGATCAGGCCTAGCTCGGTGCGCAGCAGCAGGGCGCCCTGCTGCGGGACGATGAGCATCTCGGCATCGGCATTGAAAAAGAAGCGATCACGCATCGAGCGGTTGGCGGCATAAAGATGGATCGCACAGCCGCTTTGCGAGGCCGGGTCACCATTGCCG
>CAIKZV010000594.1 GCA_903831925.1 uncultured Burkholderiales bacterium | reverse complement strand
GGCGATTGCATTCACCGCATCGCGATCGATCAGATGTCCTCGATCGGTGCCATGCGTTTCAATCTGCCGCAGCCGCGGCAGCGCGAGATCGGCCACCTGCACCCGCCCTGCGAGCACGCAGCCTTGCCCGGTATGCAGGCCGGGCTTGTCGGCGATCATGGTCACCGTCAGATCGGCCCGCACCGCAAGCGACCCCGGCGGGCCGACGATGCTGCCCCGATCGGCATCCAGCCCACTGGGCACGTCTACCGCCACGACGCTCACCGGCGCCCCCGCGAGTTGCTGCGCGATCAGACTTGCCGCAGGCGGCAGGGCCCGCGACAGGCCGATACCGAACAGACCGTCGATCACCAGCGGGCGGTCGACGAGCAGTGCGGGCAGGGCGGCTGGGGCTGATATCGACAGGCCGCGGTCGCGCCACTGCTGCCAGATGCGGCGGGCATCATCGGCAGCCGGCTCACCGCCAAGCAAACTGATCGCCACCACCCGCCAGCCTCGATCGGCCAGCAGCAATGCGGCCAGCAGGGCATCTGCGCCATTGTTGCCGGGGCCGCACAGCGCCAGCACCGGCGTGCCAGAGGGCAAGCGGCGCAACAGCACTGCACAGGCATCGGCCAGCGCCAGGGCTGCGCGCGCCATCAGTGTGCCGTCGGGAAGGGCGGCCAGATAGCGCGCCTCGATCCGACGGATCGCGGTGCTGAGCAGCAGAACATGGTCGACATGGTCAGCAGTCGTGGCGGACGCGCGCTCGGTCATGGAAGTCTCTCGGTGGCATTGCGTCGTGGCCCATCATCGTGGCCAGGCTTCGCGCCCATACAGAGCGTCGATGCTGGTCTTTCCGGCAAGACGGCAGCCTGCTCCGCGCCTCATCCCCGGTCATTCGCCATTGTCCGTCGCCTTCAGGCAAACCGCTCGATGGTCAGCCCGTCAAGGTCGATCTCGGGGCGAAGGCCTGCAACCAGGTCGGCGACCACCTTGCCCGCGCCGCAGGCCATCGCCCAGCCGGTCGAGCCGTGGCCCATGTTGATAAACAAGCCGTCGACCGGCGTGGCGCCAAGCAGCGCCGGCCCATCCGGCGTCATCGGTCGCGCGCCGACCCAGCAGCTCGCACTCGCCCAGTCGGCCGCATCCGGAAACCAGTCCCGACCGACCTTCACCAGCGTGCGCAGCGCGGCATCACGCGGCACCAGTTTCGGGCTGCCGATCTCGGCGGTTCCAGCCAGCCTGATCTGTCCCGGCAGGGGCGTGATCGCCACCTTGTAGGCTTCGTCGATCATTGCCTGGCGCGGCCCGAGCGCGGCGTCGGGCAAGGTCAATTTCGTCGAATAGCCCTTGATCGGCCAGATTGGAAGACGGATGCCGTGTTCGGCCAGCAGGGGCAGGCTATCCACCGCACCCGCCACGACCACCGCGTCGAAGCGCTGAGTCTGCTGCTGCGTTTGGTCTTGCATAGGGCGCGGCGGTTTGTCTGATCGACCAATCGCCGCCGGCCGATTGATCTCGAGTGCCGTGACCCTGCCGCCCTCGACCCGAATCCTCCTGACGCTATGCCCGAACGCAAAGCGCACGCCCGCCTGAATCGCGGCCTCGGCCAGGTCCTGCGCAAAGGCCGGACAACTCGCGGACTCGTCCTGCGGCAGGTGAAGGGCACCCGCAAGCGGCGTGTCTTCCGACAAGGCCGGCTCGATTTGCCGGCAGGCCGCCGCATCGAGCAATCGATGTGGCACACCGGCTTCCTGCAGCATCGCGATGGCCGGTGCAGCCATCGCCAGATCGCGCTGACTGCGCATCAGCTGCAGATAGCCCTGCCGCATGCCATCGTCAATCTGAAGCGTCGCCCTTAGCCCATGCAGCTGATCGCGGCTGTAAAACGCCAGCCGCTGCATGCGCGACTTGTTGATCCGATAGCGCTCGAGGCTGCACTGTCCGAGCCAGGCTGCCAGCCAGCGGGCGAGCGACGCGCTTGCCACCGGCCGAAAGAGCACTGGCGCCTCGGCGGCAAACAGATAAGACAGCACTTTTCCCGGCATGCCGGGCGCAGCCCAGGGCGTCACATAGGCAGGCGCCACCACGCCGGCATTGCCCCAGCTGGCTTCTCGCGCCACCGCATCGCGACGCTCGAAAACCGTGACCTCAAAACCGTGCTGATTCAGATACCAGGCGGTGCAGGTGCCGACAATGCCGCCGCCGATCACTGCGACATGTCGTGTCATTGACTCAGCTGTCCTTGCCCATCAGCCGGTCGGGCAGCCAGGTGACGATTTCCGGGAAGGCGGTGATCAGGCCGATGCAGATCAGCAGCATCACGAAAAACGGGATCGACGCGCGGGCAATCGTGTTGCTGTCCTTGCCGGTCATGTTCTGCAGCACGAAAAGGTTGAAGCCCACCGGTGGCGTGACCTCGGCAATCTCGACCAGCAGCACAATGAAGATGCCGAACCACACCAGATCGAAGCCGGCCTTCTGGATCATCGGCAGCACGACCGCCGAGGTCAGCACGATCATCGAGATGCCATCCAGGGCGGTGCCGAGCACCAGATAGATCAGCGAAAGCATGCCGATCAGCGCGAATGGCGACAGCTCAAGCGAGGCAACCCATTCGGCGAGCAGGCGCGGCACGCCGGTGAAGGCCATGGTCTTGGTCAGAAAGGCCGCACCCGCCAGGATGAACATGATCATGCAGGACACCCGCGTGGCGCCCATCAGGCTCGCCCTGAAATTCTCCCAGGTCAGCGAGCGGCTGCTCGCCGCAATCGCCAGCGAGCCCAGCACACCGAAAGCCGCGCACTCGGTGGCGGTGGCCCAGCCGGCCACCAGCACCCAGACGATGAAGATGATCAGCAGGGTGCACGGAATCAGATTGCCCGAGCGGCGCAGTTTTTCCATCAGCCCCGGAACCGGATCGGCCGGCGGCACCCGGTCGGGATGCCTGATCGACCACCAGGCGATATAGCCCGAAAAGAGCGCCATCAGGATGCCGCCAGGGATAAAACCGGCCAGAAAGATGCGAATGATCGAGGCATCGGCCGCGACCGCATAGACCACCATGGTGATCGACGGCGGGATCAGGATGCCGAGGGTGCCGGCAGTGGCCAGCGCGCCCAGCGCCAGTTGCTCGTCATAGCCGCGGCGCTTCAGTTCGGGCAGGGCCACCTTGGCGATCGTGGCGCAAGTAGCGGCCGACGAGCCCGACACCGAGCCGAAGATGCCGCAGCCCAGAATCGTGGTGTGCATCAGGCGACCCGGCACATTGCCGAGCCAGGGCGCAAGCCCCTCGAACATCTGCTCAGACAGCTTGGTGCGAAACAGGATCTCGCCCATCCAGATAAAGAGCGGCAGCGCCGCCAGCTCCCAGGATGCCGATGAGCCCCACATCGAGACAAAGAGATTTTCGCCCCAGCGGGCCGCCTGCATATCGGTGAAAAGCGCCATGCCGACCCAGCCGACGATCGCCAGGGTCATCGCGATCCAGACCCCGCCGCCCAGCAGGATCAGCATCACGATCAGCAGAAACAGGCCAACGCCGGCGACGCCGAGGGTCTCCATCTAGACGTCCTCGCTGAAGTCGCCGCGTGCGTGCCGTGCTTCAACCGCAGTGACATAGGTCGGTCGAGCGCCACGGTAGACAATCAGCCACTCGTCGATCAGGGCAACAAACAGCAGCGCGGCACCCAGCAAAAAGCTCAGCTGCGGAATCCACAGTGGCACCACCAGCAG
>CAIKZV010000593.1 GCA_903831925.1 uncultured Burkholderiales bacterium | reverse complement strand
GCAGGCCGATCCGCCCTGCCCTTTGCCGCGCATCGAGTTGCGCCGCGGCGCGGGTGCCTACATCTGCGGCGAAGAGTCGGCGATGATCGAGAGCATCGAGGGCAAGCGCGGCGAGCCTCGCATGCGTCCGCCCTATATCGCCGAAGTCGGCCTCTTCGGGCGGCCGACGCTCGAGCATAATTTCGAGACCCTCTTCTGGGTGCGCGACATCATCCAGAAGGGCGCTGCCTGGTTCAGCGGGTTCGGTCGTCACGGCCGACGTGGTCTGCGCAGCTTCAGCGTCAGCGGCCGGGTGCGCGAGCCCGGCGTCAAACTGGCGCCGGCCGGTATCACCGCGCGCGAGCTGATCGACGAATACTGCGGCGGCATGATCGAGGGGCATACCCTCAGCGCCTATCTGCCGGGCGGCGCATCGGGCGGGATCCTGCCGGCGCGCATGGCCGACATTCCCCTCGATTTCGACACGCTGCAGCCCCATGGCTGCTTCATCGGATCGGCTGCGGTGATCGTGCTCAGCCAGCACGACCGCGCCCGCGATGCCGCGCTCAACATGATGCGATTTTTCGCCGATGAGAGCTGTGGCCAGTGCACGCCCTGCCGAGTCGGGACTGCGAAGGCGGTGCAACTGATGCAGGCAGCTAGCTGGGACCATCCGACCCTGGACGATCTCAATGCGGTCATGGGTGATGCCTCGATCTGCGGACTGGGCCAGGCCGCGCCCAACCCGATCCGCTGCGTTCAGACCTATATCCCGGATGAGGTCGGCGGCGATACTGCCGGCGGCGCGCGAGCAAAGTGACCATGACCGATCGCATTCCCGTCAGTTCGACCTCGGCGGCAGCCCCGCTGATCCCGACCATCGCCTTCACACTCGACCAGACCCCGGCCTATGCCTTCGAGGGCGAGACCATCCTCAAGGCGGCTGAGCGCTGCGGTGTCGACATCGCCCACCTCTGCTACAAGGATGGCTATCGGGCCGACGGCAATTGCCGCGCCTGCGTGGTCGAAATCAAAGGTGAGCGCACGCTTGCACCGAGCTGCTGCCGCACGGTCACCGCCGGCATGCAGGTCGGGGTCGAGAGCGAGCGAGCGGTGCGCAGCCGCAAGATGATCCTCGAGATGCTGCTGTCCGACATGCCCGATACCGGCTACAAGTGGGACGAGCAGGCCCCCTCGCTGCAGCACGGCGAACTCAGCCAGTGGGCCGATCGCATGGCGGTCACCGTGCGCCCCGAGCTCAGGGCGCTGCGCCGCGAGCAGCCGGCGGCCGACCTGTCGCATCCGGCCATGGCGATCAACCTTGACGCCTGCATCCAGTGCACGCGCTGCGTTCGCGCCTGCCGCGAAGAGCAGGTCAACGATGTGATCGGCTATGCCCTGCGCGGTGCCCACAGCGAGATCGTGTTCGATCTGGCCGACCCGATGGGCGAGAGCACCTGCGTGGCCTGCGGCGAATGCGTGCAGGCCTGCCCGACCGGCGCGCTGATGCCCAAGACCCTGATCGGCAGCCAGGCCGTTGATCGCAAGGTCGACTCGGTCTGCCCCTTCTGCGGGGTGGGCTGCCTGCTGACCTACAAGGTCAGAGACAACCGGATCGTCAGCGTCGATGGTCGCGACGGCCCGGCCAACCACGACCGGCTGTGCGTCAAGGGCCGTTTCGGCTTTGATTATGCGCACAGCCCGCAGCGCCTGACCGTGCCGCTGATTCGCCGGGCCGATGTCCCGAAAGACCCGGAAATGCTCGCCTCGCTCAACCGCGACAGCGCCGACTGGTCGAGCGTCTTTCGGCCGGCATCCTGGGAGGAGGCGCTGACGCTTGCGGCCGGACGCCTGAAGGATCTGCGCGACGCGCATGGCCCGAAGTCGCTCGCCGGTTTCGGCTCGGCCAAGGGCAGCAATGAGGAGGCCTATCTGTTCCAGAAGCTGGTGCGCACCGGCTTTGGCTCGAACAATGTCGATCACTGCACCCGACTGTGCCATGCATCGAGCGTGGCCGCGCTACTGGAAGGCGTGGGCTCAGGCGCGGTGAGCAACCAGGTCAACGATGTCGAACATGCCGACCTGATTTTCGTGATCGGTTCGAACCCGACTGCCAATCATCCGGTGGCTGCGACCTGGATGAAGAACGCGGCCAAGCGGGGCGCCAAGATCGTGCTCGCCGACCCGCGCATCACCGACATCGGCAAGCACGCCTGGCGCACGCTGCAGTTCAAGCCCGACACCGATGTGGCCATGCTCAATGCACTCATCCACGTGGTGATTGAAGAGGGTCTGGCCGATCAGGACTTCATCGCCAAACGTGCCAACAACTACGAAGCCTTGCGCGAAAACGTCAAAGGCTACAGCCCGGAGGCCATGGAGCCGATCTGCGGCATACCGGCGCAAACGCTGCGCGAAGTGGCCCGGGCTTTTGCCAAAGCCAAGAGTGCCATGATTCTGTGGGGCATGGGTGTCAGCCAGCACGTGCACGGCACCGACAACGCACGCTGTTTGATTGCGCTGGTCACTGTGACCGGCCAGATCGGCAAGCCGGGCTCAGGCCTGCATCCACTGCGTGGCCAGAACAATGTGCAGGGCGCGTCCGACGCCGGGCTCATCCCGATGATGTTCCCCAACTACCAGCGCGTGACTAACAAGGACGCACACGCTTGGTTCGAGAATTTCTGGGACACCAAGCTCGATGACCAGCCCGGCTACACCGTGG
>CAIKZV010000592.1 GCA_903831925.1 uncultured Burkholderiales bacterium | reverse complement strand
CTGGCCAAAGGCAGCGAGCGTGGCCTGACGCTGCGTGCCCAGGTGGCCGCCCGCGCAGTCGGCATCATGACCGGCCTCGATCTGACGCTGAACCCCTTCATGTACAGCCCGGCCTACAAGGCGATCGCCGACCTGCCGCTCGCGCAGCGCGTCGCCCGCATGCGCGAGCCGTCAGTGCGCCGCGCGATCATCGAGCAGATGAACATCGATCCTGAGGGCGTGCTGGGCAGCAACACCATCGAATCCTTCGGCCAGATGTTCCGGCTCGGCGCGATTCCCAACTACGAACCGAATCCTGCCGACTCGGTCGCTGCGACCGCGCAGCGCGAAGGCCGTGCGCCGGGCGAGGTGGCCTACGACTGGCTGCTCGACAATGAAGGACGGGCGCTGCTCTATACGCCCTTCCTGAACTGGCATGGCGGCAACCTCGATGTGGTGCGCGAGATGCTGATGCACCCGGCCGCCATCCCGGGTCTGTCAGACGGCGGCGCGCACGTCGGCACGATCTGCGATGTGAGCTTTCCGACCACCCTGCTGCAGTGGTGGGGCCGCGACCGGCCCTACGGGCGCATCCCGCTCGAGCGTCTGGTCTCGCTGCAAAGCCGCAGCACCGCGATGGCGGTGGGGCTGGCCGATCGCGGCCTGCTGGCACCGGGTCACAAGGCCGACGTCAACATCATCGATTTCGATGCCCTGCGACTGCATGCACCCGAAGTGGTTCACGACCTGCCGGCCGGCGGACGTCGCCTGCTGCAGCGTGCAGACGGCTATCGCCATACCCTGGTGAACGGCATCGAAATCATGTGCAACGGGCAGGCGACCGGCGAGTTGCCGGGCAAGCTGCTGCGAGGGGCAAAGCAGCCGGCTCTCGCCTGAGCAATCAGGTCAGCGCACGCACCGGAATCCGATGTGCCCGGCCGAGCTGTCGGGTGAGGCGCCATTGCGCGCCGCCACCCGATAGCGGAAGCAGTAGGACGGGTGGCACAGATAACTGCCGCCCCGCAAGGCCCGCACCACGCCGAACTCCGGGCGTCCAGGCTCCACACGCGGATCGGTGCGCGGCACGTCGGCGCTGGCCCGGCGCAGCATCATCGGATCGAAGGCATCGGCACACCACTGCCAGCAGTTGCCCACCATGTTGTGCAGCCCGAAACCGTTGGGTGCGAAGGCATCGACCGGCGCCAGCCCATAGAAGCCGTCGGCGCACTCATTGCGATCCGGAAAACTGCCTTGCCAGACATTGCAGCGGTGCTCGCCGCCGGGCGTCTCGTCGTCGCCCCACGGAAATCGCGCGCCTTCCAGCCCGCCGCGCGCAGCGCGCTCCCACTGCGCCTCGGTCGGCAGACGCTTGCCCGCCCAGGCGGCAAACGCCGCGGCATCGGTCCAGCTCACATGCACCACCGGTAGCGCATCACGTGAATCGAGGGTCGAGTGCGGCCCCTCCGGATGACGCCAGTCGGCGCCCTGCACCTCACGCCACCAGGGGGCCGCGGCCACGCCGCGGGTCGGCTCGAAGTCGTCAGGCAACAGGCCGGCAAACACCATCGAGGCGCCGGCGCGCTCGGCATCGGTCACATGACCGGTGGCTGCCACGAAACGTGCAAATCGCGCATTGCTGACCGCACAGCGATCGATCTCGAAGGCGCTCAGCACCACTGGCCTTGACGGCCCCTCGCCATCGCGCGGATAGCCCTCGCGCCGATCGCTGCCCATGCGAAACGCACCGGCTGCAATCGGCACCATGTCGTCGCTGTCGTCGCTGTCATGCGGCATTGGATGCTGACCGGCCTCACCGAGTCCTGCCGGGGTCGGTGAGGCCGGTCTCCCCCCTGCGGTCATTGCCGCCCGAGCGTGGTATTCGCATGCAGCGTGTCGCCCTGGCGCTCGCTGCGGTCGATCTTCTCGGGCAACTCGAACACCAGCCGATCAAAGCCACCCTCAAAGGCAAAGGGTGGCGCGTAGTCGGGGCTGACCGCCGACCCGGGATTGCGGCCGATATTCAGACCACTCGACGAAATCATTTTCATGACTCGCGAGATGTCGATGCTGCCGCAGTCCTGGCCACCAATGCGCAGCGTCGCGCGTGCCGCCCGATCGAGTCGCTCGAAGGCCACCCCGACCTCCGATTTGCCGATCGGCACTGCAATGCTCGATTCGACACGGCTGTGCCGACCAAAGCAGTTGTAGTCAAAAACCAGCCGATCACCGAGCACATACAGCGCCAGGCCACTGGTCTGCTTGCCATAG
>CAIKZV010000591.1 GCA_903831925.1 uncultured Burkholderiales bacterium | reverse complement strand
TCGGGGTCGCCCAGCGCCTCGTCGTAGATCAGACCGCAGGCTTCGCACAGCCAGCGGCGCAGCGCCTGTGCACTGCCCCCGGTTGGCGGCGACGACCCGGCGGTCAACGCGTCCCCGCGCTCATCAGCCGATCGATTTCCTTGCGCAGATGCTTGATGGCCGGTGTGACGATCGCAACGAAATAGCCCTCGCGCAGCCGGCGCTGCGCCGGCGACGCCAGGGCATAGCCCATCGCACCGGTATGCAGCATGGTCGACTGGGTCGCGCGCAGCGTGAGCTCGGAAGTCATCAGCCGCGTGGTCAGCACGTCCGCAAACTGCCCGTCCGAGGGATCGAGCACGCCCGGCGCGAGGCGGGCCACCCGTTCGCGCAGGCTGCCAAGCTCATCCTCGATCGCATCCGGGCCGTCTTCGAGAAAGACATTGACATGACCCAGGCGCAGATTGGCATCGCGCATCAGACCGAGGCAGCCCTCGATGATGCCGGCGCCGATACCAACCTGCATCAGCACGAAGCCGTTGCGGATGCGGCGCAGCCAGGGTCCGATCGGATCGGCCAGCACATGATCGTCGGGCACGAAGACCTCATCGAACTGCAGCGCATAGGTGCCGGTGCCATCCATCGCGAGAAAAGGCGGCACCGGGCTCAGGGTCAGTCCCGGCCAGTCGCAGTGCATCAGGGCCATCACCTCCTGGCCTGCTCCGGCGGGCGGCTGACCCGCGGCATCGAGCGGCGAGAAGGCGGTACCGAACACATGCCCCGGACCGAGGTTGGAAACCCAGGGCAGATGCCCGGAGACCCGCCACCCACCCGGCACCCGCTTGCCCTGCAGGGCGATGCGCTCGATGGAGGCGAAGTACTTCATCGGATTGGACATGCCGGTGCCGCCCAGGATCGCGCCCGAGGCGAGGCCCGGCAGAACGGTCTGGCGCAGCGCTTCCGAGCGGCCCTGCTCGACATACCAGGCGCAGGCATCCTGACACCAGGCCATGAAGGCACTCGAGCCGCAGCTGCGACCGATCGCGGTCATCGCATCGACCGCACCGACGATGTCGCACTGGCCATCAGGCCGCTGCGAGGCGAGATGTGGGCGATAGGCGCCCTGCTCGCCCAGCGCCCGCAGCGCCGCACCAGGATAGAGCCCATCCCGATCGATCTGCCCGATCAGCGGATCGAGCGCGCGCGAAACCGTCGCTGCAAAGGCGTTGGTGTCAGGCAGATTCACTGCAAGGTCGTTGGCACCCATGGCAATCTGCGTCGTTCAAACAAGGGTGACATCGGTCGGGATCGGATTGCGAAAGCAGTTGGCCATCGGCGAGGCGAAGTCGGCCGCCTTGACGATCTCGGCCAGCACCTCGCGCGGCGCATCGGCCTCGAGGGTGATCTTCGCCCGAACCGCCTGAAAGCCCATTTGCAGGGGCTCCTTGAGGGCGCCGCCGGCACCCCAGGCCGAGGGATTGCCGATGTCGCCTTCGAGCGCGACCTCCATCCGGCTGATCTTGACGCCGCGATGGGTCGCGACTGCATGAATGCCGACGCACAGGCATCCGCCCAGACCCGACAGCAGGATCTCGGAGGGTGCCGGCGCGGTGTCCTGGCCGAACAGATGCGGCGGCTCGTCGACCACGACCGGCGAGTGCTGGCCGACATAGGTCAGCGAGCGAAACTGGCCGTCGTAGACCGTGCGACTGCGCACCGTCCCTTTTGCGCCGGGGTTGTTGCGACCTTTTTCGGCAAAGGCGGCAAGACCGACGGCATCGATCGGCTTGACCCAGGTCGTTTCGACGGTCGTGGTTGAAGGCGTTGTCATAGTGGGCGTCCTGGCATGGAAAGAGTCTGTCTGCGCACTCTCATGCAAGCACCATGCCACTGACTGCAAGGATCGCCGGCACCGACTCGATCCGTGCCGATCAGGCTTTTGATCCGGGTATCCCGGCAATCTGGCCGGGATACCCCTCACAGATTGGGCACGTCCAGTCCAGATTGTTCACACACCCGGACCGATGCGTTCACTTCGGCGGATCGTCGGCCTGGGCCTTTTCCAGCCGATAGGTGAACTGGCGACGGGTCATCCCGAGCAATTGTGCGGCGCGCGAGCGATTGCCACCGGCACGCCTGAGCGCATCGAGCACACGCTCGGCATCGGCGGGCAGGATCGGCTCATAGGGGCGAACCAGTTCGACCCTTGAATCGGCTGGGCTCTCGGCAAACGCGCGCCGCCCTTCAGCAGGCGCGAAGGCCATCGAGGGCGAGTCCGTCGGCCGAGCAGACGAGCGATCAGGCGGGCGATCAGGCTCGCTGCGCAGCGACAGATCGGGCTCGGCACGCAGCTGCGCGGCGACCAGGGCCGAGTCGATCAGCGAACCATGGGCCATCAGCACGATGCGCATCACGACGCTTTGCAGCTGCCGGACATTGCCCGGCCAGGGATGCGCTTTCATGAGCCGCATCGCCGGCTCGCTGAACTGGACCGCCTCACGCCGCCAGGCCAGACAGGCCTCATGGGCCATATGACGCACCAGGATCGGCACGTCGTCGGGACGCTCGCGAAGCGTCGGCAGCCGCAGCGGCAGCACCGACAGGCGATAGTAGAGATCGAGCCGGAACTCGCCCTGCCCCACCAGGGTCGGCAGGTCGCGGTTGGTGGCAGCGACCACCCGCACATCGAGCTCGAGCTCGCGCCGGCTGCCGACCCGCACCACCACCCGATCCTGGAGCACCCGCAGCAGCTTGGCCTGCATGGCAAGCGGCAATTCGCCGACCTCATCCAGAAACAGGGTCCCGCCATCGGCCTGCTCGAATCGGCCAGGCTGTGCAGACACCGCACCGGTGAAGGCACCGCGCTCGTGACCGAAAAACTCCGACTCGAACAGACTTTCCGGCACCGCCGCGCAATTGACCTTCACGAAGGGCTTGCCGGCACGCGGGCTTGCATGATGGATCGCCCGGGCAAAGAGCTCCTTGCCGGTGCCGGAGTCGCCCAGCAGCAGCACAGTCAGATCGCCTGCGGCCAGCCGCCGGGCATTGGCCAGACTTTCCTGCAGCAGCGCCGAATCGCCGAGAATGCCGAAATTGGGCAACTGAGTGCCGAGCCGCTGGCGCAGATCGCGATTTTCAGTCTCGAGCAGTGCGGTGCGACGCTTCAACTCCTCGTTGACCCGGATCACCTGCCCGAGCAGGGTACCGATCGTCTTGAGCAACTCGAGATCATCGTTCAGGGCGCGGCGGCGATTGCGCAATCGGTGCGCGGCCAGCACGCCGCAGACCCGCTCGCCTTCGCGCAGCGGCACCGCGATGAACGAAACCGTCTCGGCAGGCAGCCGGCCCCGCTCGACCGAGCGGCACAAAAACTCCGGCTCGGCATCGATGTCCTGGATGACTCGCGCCACGCCGCTTCGCAGCACGCTGCCACAGACACCCTCGCCCGGCGCAAAGCGCCCGCGCGCCGCCTCGTCGGCGGTCAGGCCGTAGTAATGCCGGATCGAGAGCGCCTCATCCGACGGATCCCATAGCAGCACCCGGCCACGGTTCAGGCCCACCCACTCCGACAGCAGCCGAAGCGTCTGACGGATCACGAAATGGGGCTCGACGCTGCGACCGAGCAGCTTGGCAACTTCACGCAACAGCATCACTTCCTGCTGATGCCAGTCGGGGGAGTCGACGCTTTCCACGGCACCGGGCAAGTCAGGCGCCATCATGTTGAAAACACCATCGCGATCAGCCTTCGCGGGCGGTCTCGAGATAGGAGACCAGCTTCGCGCTGGTCTGGCGCAGCCGATCGGACAGCAACTGAACCAGCTTGAGCAGGATCTTGTTGCCCAGCTTGGGCTGGTCATGCAGCACCAGCATCAGCGCCTCGCGGGTGAGCACCGCGACACGGCAGGTCTCGAGGGTGACGCAGGAGGCAAAGCGCGGCTCGCCGTCGAACATCGACATCTCGCCGAGCGCATGCCCGGCATGGGCCACCGCGATGCGCGAGGGAAAGTTGTAGCGATTGCGCCGCAGGACATCGACCATGCCATCCATCAGCAGGACCATGAAATCGCCCGGATCGCCTTCGTTGATGAGCGTCACACCCACCGGCGCTTCGTAGACGAACATGAAGCCGCACAGCCGCCGGGTCTCTTCGATCAGAAGTCCCGAGAACAGCGGCGTCTTGGACATCAGCGCATGGACTTCGTCGGCATACTCGCTCGCGCGCCCGATCGGGCGAAGCCCCAGCGCGCTCAGTCGCTCGTGCGGTGTCTCACGCGACGGCACGCGCGGCGCACCCGACGCGGCAGCGCCATTGGCAGAGGGGTCGACCGATGAAGCATCCATGGTGTCACCTTGAAAAGAGTGTTTCTGTATAGCACGAGCCCGGCGCCGATGCCCATCGTCGCTCGCCTGCAGCGCAAAAGGCTGCGGGACGGTCTACCGCAATCAGCCTTGGCCGGCTGAGCGCGGCAAGACGGCCGGGTTCAGTCGGCCAGCGCTACCCGCCGGGCGGTCACCGCATCGGCCAAGCTCTGCAGCAGGCCCACGGTCTCGCCCCAGGCGATGCAACCATCAGTGATGCTCTGGCCATAGGTGAGCGCTTGTCCGGCCACCAGATCCTGGCGACCGGCGACCAGATGGCTTTCGATCATCATGCCGAAGATCCGCATTTCGCCGGCATTCATCTGGGTCACGACATCGCGGGTCACCGCGATCTGATTCTCGGGCTTTTTCTGGCTGTTGCCATGGCTCGCATCGATCATGAGCCGGCAGGCCTGCGCGGTCTTGCCGGCTTCGCGGCAGGCAGCCTCAACGCTGGCATGGTCGTAGTTGGGCGCAGCACCGCCGCGCAGGATGATGTGGCAGTCCTCATTGCCATTGGTCGAGACGATCGCCGAATGCCCGGCCTTGGTGACCGACAGAAAGTGATGCGGCTGCGAGGCCGCCTTGATCGCATCGAGCGCAATCCGGACGTTGCCGTCGGTGCCGTTCTTGAAGCCGATCGGACACGACATGCCCGAGGCCAACTCACGATGCACCTGCGACTCGGTGGTACGCGCGCCGATCGCGCCCCAGGCAATCAGATCAGCGATGTACTGGGGCGTGATCATGTCGAGGAACTCGCTGCCGGCAGGCAGGCCGAGTTCGTTGATCTGAATCAGCATCTCGCGCGCGATTCGCAGGCCGCGATTGATGTCGAAGCTGCCATCGAGCCCTGGGTCGTTAATCAGACCCTTCCATCCGACGGTGGTGCGGGGCTTTTCGAAATAGACCCGCATCACGATCTCGAGGCGGTCCTTCAGGCGCTCACGCTCGGTCACCAGCAGGCGGGCATATTCAAGCGCGGCCACCGGATCGTGGATCGAACACGGCCCGACGATCACCAGCAGCCGGTCGTCCATGCCGTGCAGGATGCGGTGGATGGCCTGACGCGACTCATAGATCAGTTCTGCAGGACCGGGGCGAAGGGGAAATTCGCGCAGCAGATGCGCGGGGGGTGACAGCTCCTTCATTTCGCGGATCCTGACGTCATCGGTGGCGTGCTTGGCAGTCATGAAAACCTCGGTGCGGCAACAAAAAGGGTTGATGAGGAAAATTCAAAACAGAAAACAAAAACCGCCAGGCTTTTCAGGCTGGCGGTTGGATCGGCGAGGCGCTTGCTTAAGCTTGAACGCGTTCCCGACTCATCCCGCCAAAGGCCGGAAAGCCATCGTGCAGCCAGAACGCATAAAATCGGCAGAGGCGCTTCATGGGCCCGACTCTAGCCGCTTCGGAGATCGGCCGCAAGTTGGCGGCCGGGGCGCTCAGAATGACTCGACCACCACACGACGCGCCTTCACATAGGGCAAGGTGGTGAGATCGCTGGTCAGCGTACCGGGACCATCGGCATAGATCACCCGGGCGGCCACCTTCGAGAACGACTCGAAGAAGTGCTGTGATGACTTGGTCACGACGACCCGACGCTGCGCCAGATCGACGCCAAACTGCGTGAACATGTCGGTGGAAAAACCCTGGGTACGGCGACTGTTGAGCACGACCTCGACACCACCGATCGCCACCAGTGCAGCATCGCCCATCGGCTCACGCGTGCCCGACAGGCCGGTCATGGCGGCGTCGCGCCGCAACGCCACGACCTTCACGACCGCATCGAGCGGCGCGCCCGACACCGGACCGATCTTGCCGCCGATGCGAAGCGGCAGCATCGCGCCTTCGCCGGCGTCGAAGGCCAGGGCGACCGCAATCGGGTCCCACAGCGGGCCGATGATGGCGCGGTCGATCGCACGCTCGACAAGCCGTCGAAGCATGAAGGTGGCGTCGCTGGGGGCACCGCCTCCGGCATTGTCGGCGCCATCGGCAATCACGACCGGAAATGCCGGCGACGCGATCGCCTCATCGATTGCCAGATCGATGCTCAGGCCGCGGGTGCGCGTGGCATCGCACAGGGCGCGCAACTCGGTGCCGAGCCGGTCGGCCGTGCTGCGGGCGATCGCGGCATCGCCATCGGCATAGACAATAAGCTTGGTGCCCAGATCGGCGACATCGCCCCACGGAAACCCGTGGATGGCCGAGATCGAGACGATGCCGTCATGGCCTTCGAGCGCGCGGCAGCGATCGACGAATCCGCGGGCCGGTTCGACCGGCGTGCGAATGACGCGGATGGTTTCGCAGTCGAAAACGGCCGCAACCGGACGGATCTCGCGGCGAGCGGTCGCCACGCACAGATCGACCAGTTCAAGCCCGCGCTCGATGGCATCGGTATGGGGGTACTCGCGAAAGGCCAGCAGCAGATCGGCATGCCGCACCATGGCATCGGTGAGATGGGTATGCGGATCGAGTTCGGCACCGATCACGACATCCGGCCCGACAATCTCGCGCACCCGCGCGAGCAGATCGCCTTCGCAGTCGTCACAGCCGTCGGCCACCATCGCACCATGCAGACCGAGCAGAACGATGTCGAGCGGCATGGCTGCGCGCAGGTCGCTGAGCAGTTCGGTGCGCAAGGCTTCGTGGGCGGCACGGGTGGTGATGCCGGCCGGCATGGCGCTGGCCACCATGCCTTCGATGAGGGTCAGACCGAGTGCCTGGGCACGCAAACGGGCGGCCCACAGCGGGCCGGTAAAAAGCTGAGGTTCGTCGGGATGCTCACCGGCGGGGAAATAACCGCGATCGCGAAAGGCCGCCAGGCCGGTGGGCAGCGGCGCGAAGGTATTGGTCTCGGTGGCAAGCGTGGCGCTGAAGACTCTCATTCGGATCCTCGCGATTCATTGGGGTGATGAGCGATGTCTCGCGCCCGGACTCAGCCGGGCCGCAGAGAGCATCGACGCATGAATGCCATGCCCGGCCAGATGCTCGGGAATCGGCACACCACGTGCCAGCGCCGCGCAGGCCTCGCCCATAGCCGCACTGGTCTGGATGCCATAGCCGCCCTGCGCCGCAACCCAGCAGAAGGCCGGGTCATCGGGCGCCGGGCCGCCCACCAGATCGCCATCGGCAACGAAGGATCTCAGGCCGGCCCAGATGCGGATCGGTCGACGGATGGTGAGGCTGCTGGCCGACTCGATCCGGTGAATCGCGGTGGCCACATCGAGTTCCTCAGCCTGCACATCATGCGGCTCGACCGGATCGGCATTGGCGGGCGAGCCCAACAGCACGCCGGCGTCGGGCTTGAAATACCAGCTCTCATCGAGCGCGATAACCGCCGGCCAGTCGCGGGTCTCAAGCCCCGGGGGCGGCGCGAAGGTGAAGGCCGTGCGTCGTTTGGGCTGCAGGCCGATTGGCCGCACACCCGCCATGATCGCCACCCGGTCGGACCAGGCGCCGGCAGCATTGACCAGCACCGCCGCCTGCCAGCTGCGATTGCCGCTGCGCACGGTCCATCCGCCTGCCCTGCGCTCGATCGCGTCGACCGGCGCATCGCACAGGACCTCACCGCCGCGCGCACGCAGCCCACGCAAGAACCCCTGATGCAGCGCATGCACGTCGATGTCGCAGGCGTCGGGCTCGAGGATGGCAGCGCCGGTGGTCGATTCGCGCAGCACCGGCACCCGAGACAACACATCGGCCGCCTCGAGGCGGCTGACTTCGGGCGTGATGCGTCGCATGGCAGCCAGTTCGGTCTCGATCAGGGCATCGCTGCCCGGTGCGCCAAGCATCAGGGCGCCGCGGGGCGACAGGATCGGAACTTGCGAGAAGCCTTGCTGCCAGGCTTCGAAAAAGGGCCGGCTGGCGCGCGACAGCGCTCGGACCTGCGGCGTGCCATAGGTCTCGGAAAACAGCGCCGCCGATCTGCCGGTGCTGTGAAACCCCGGATGGGACTCACGCTCGATGACGAGCGTGCGGCCGTGCGGAGCGAGAAAAAAAGCAGTGGAGGCACCGGCGATGCCGGCACCGATGACGAGAAAATCGACTGTCACAGCGAGCGAGCGGCGAACGCGGTGGACACCCGATGAGCGACGCGCTCAGGCAGTGCCGCCAACCGTGAGGCCCTCGATGCGCAAAGTGGGCTGGCCAACGCCGACCGGCACACTCTGACCGTCCTTGCCGCAGACACCTACGCCGCTGTCCAGGCTCATGTCGTTGCCGATCATGGTGACCCGCGTGAGCGCGTCAGGGCCGTTGCCGATGATGGTCGCGCCCTTGACCGGATACTGGACCTTGCCGTTTTCGACCCAGTAGGCTTCGCTCGCCGAGAACACGAACTTGCCGTTGGTGATGTCGACCTGCCCACCCCCGAAATTGACCGCATACAGGCCGCGCTCGATCGAGCCAATGATCTCCTGCGGATCGCGATCGCCACCGAGCATGTAGGTGTTGGTCATGCGCGGCATCGGCAGATGGGCATAGGACTCGCGACGACCGTTGCCGGTGACCGGCACCTTCATCAGACGCGCGTTCAGGCTGTCCTGGAGATAGGCTTTGAGGATGCCGTCTTCGATCAGCACATTTCGCTGCGAGGCATTGCCTTCGTCATCGATGTTGAGCGAGCCGCGCCGATCGGCGATGGTGCCGTCATCAACCACCGTGACACCGGGCGCGGCCACCCGCTCGCCGAGCCGCCCGGCAAAGGCCGATGAACCCTTGCGGTTGAAGTCGCCTTCAAGCCCATGGCCGATGGCCTCATGCAGCAGGACACCCGGCCAGCCTGGGCCGAGCACGACCGTCATGACGCCACCCGGCGCAGGCCGCGATTCGAGATTGGTGAGGGCGGCATGCACCGCCTGATCGACATAGCGCTCGAGCATGGCATCGGTGAAATAGGCGAAGTCGAATCGACCGCCACCACCACTGCTGCCCTGCTCGCGCCGACCGCCGCTCTCGGCGATCACGGTGACCGAGACGCGCACCAGCGGGCGGACATCGGCCGCGATGACGCCATCGGACCGGGCCACCAGCACCACATCCCATTCGGCCGCCAGACCCGCCATCACCTGCACAACACGAGGATCTTTGGCGCGGGCAAGCTTTTCGACGCGATGCAGGAGATCGACCTTGGCCGCAGCATCGAGCGAGGTGATCGGATCGGCCGCGCCGTAGAGCTTGCGACCGGACACCGGTGCCATCTGCGAAGCCACCTTGACCCGACCGGCACCGGAGCGGGCGATGGTGCGCGTGGCACGCGCCGCCG
>CAIKZV010000590.1 GCA_903831925.1 uncultured Burkholderiales bacterium | reverse complement strand
TTGTGAGGCGGGGCCGCCAGAGTCGTCGTGCACAGGCCCACCACGCTGTCCATGGGCAACCAGGCGATGCACGCGGACGAGCCGCCACAGGCGTCCACCACGCACGGCAGGCCGGGCGGCAGTGCCGTGCTTGCCGCCGCTGCTGCTGACGTGGCGGCGCTCCCTTGCGCTTTGCCTCCCTTTTTGCCGCCGCCGCTGCCCAGCGCAGCCCACGGGTCCTCCTCACCCTCATCCTTGCGGCTGCGCACCACCTGCGGCTGTGCAGCTTGCGACGCTACAGGCGGTGCCGTGCCTTGCGCAGGCGCAGGAGCCGATACATTGACAGGCGGGCCTCCCCAATACACCGAATGACGCCGGGTTGCTTGCTGACATCGAAAGCCGGGAATTCATCGGTGCTGCCGGCCAGGTCAGCAACGACGGCACGCGCAATGTCTTCGTCCCATGAAAGAACGGGAAAAAGAATTTTTCAACTAGACTCGTCGACTGGACTCATTTAAGAAACACATCGACTAGACTCGGCGTTCGGCAAGCTGTAAACCGCAGATGCACCCGAAACAATCAATGATTCGGCCACGAGATGGCCAACATGAGGAGACTCGAACATGATGCTCAGCAGAATTCTGCCCACAGTCGGCGCGGCGATGGTGATTGCTGGCGGCCTGCTCGCTTCGGCGGCAATGGCCCAAGGCAAGGGCGAATCAGTCAAATTCCAGGACTATCCCGGCACCGGCAACATGCTTGCGCGGGTCGCGATCAGCAAGGGCTACTGCGAGAAATACGGCATCAAATGCACGCTGCAGCGCATCCCGTCGGGTCCGCTGGGTGCGCAGGCCCTGCTCGCCAAGTCGATCGATGCCGGCCTGTTCGGGGCCGAAGTCATGACACCGGCGATTGCAAACGGCGCGAAGATCAAGATCATTGCGGGTGGCGCGGTCACCAACGTCGCCATCGCCATCGCCGGCAACCATGTCGACGCACCGAACGCCGGCAAGCCCTTCCCTGCCTTCATGCGCGACATGAAGGGCAAGAAGATCGGCACCACAGCAAGGGGATCAGGACTCGAAAAGATCGCCTCGGCGATGCTGATCAAGGCGGGCCTATCACCCGATGATGTCACCTTCGTCGCGGTGGGCGGCCCCGATACCGCCTACGGCGCACTGGTCAGCAAGCAGGTCGATTTTCTCTTTCTGTTCGATCCGGCAGGCTCGATGTGCGATGTGCTCAAGACCTGCAAGACGCTCTGGCGAGGCGGCGTGGACAAAGAGCCGGCTGAAACCTATGCAATGAACGGCGGGGGCTCGGGCACGGTTGTTCGGCAGGAAACCATTGATCAGAGCCCTCATGTGGTCGAGGCCATCATCAAGGCCTTCCGGGACGCCGACACCTTCCTCAACAACCCGGCGAATTACGCCGAAACCAAGCAGATCGCCGAGCAGTACTTCAAGTTCGACTTTCCGAAAGGTGATGAGGTTCTCGACCGTGTTCTGAGGCTCGCCATCGACACGAGAACCTACACCGTCGGCATCGATCGCACCGCGGTCACCGGCGCGCTCAAGTTCTACGCCGATCTCAAGGTGCTCGACCGGGTCTTGCCGATTACCGATCTGGTCGACCCTCGCGCACCCGAGTGGACGCGCTGATCTCTCGCCAGGATTGATGACACGATGAATTCATCCGGCAAACTGGGGCGCTATGCAGGGCATGCGGTCTTCATCGCATGCTTTCTCGCGGTATGGGAGTTCGCCTCCCGGATGGAGTGGCTGAATCCGACCTTCTTCGGGCGCCCCTCCGGCATCGTGAGCTATCTCTGGGATGGACTCTTCGTATCGCGCAAGATCTGGCTTGAGTTGGGTTACACCGTGGCGGGCACGCTGATTTCGTTTTTTCTGGGCAGCGTGCTGGCGATTGCACTCGGACTGATGTTTGCGATCTTTCCGAAACTCGAAAAGCGTTGTGAGCCCTACCTCACCGTGCTCAATGCGATGCCCAGGCTGGCGCTTGCACCGCTGTTCCTGCTGTGGTTCGGCCTTGGCATCGGCTCGAAGGTGGCGGTTGGCACCAGCCTGTCCTTTTTCATCGTTCTGGCCAGCACAACCGCCGGTATTCGCGGCGTGTCGTCCGATCACATCACGCTGTCGCGCAGCCTCGGGGCAACGCCGTCCCAGCTCTTCTTCAAAGTCACGCTGCCGTCGGCCGTACCGGTGATCGCCTCCGGTCTGCGCCTTGGGCTGATCTACTCGATGCTGGGTGTGGTCGGCTCCGAGATCATCGCCGCGGAGCACGGGCTCGGACAGACGCTGTCCTATCTGCAATCCACCTTCAACATGAACGGCGTGATGGGCATCACCCTGCTGCTCGCCTTGCTGGGTATGCTGGTAACGATGGGTATGACCCGGCTCGAGCGATCACTGCTCAAGTGGCAGTAAGGCGACCCTCCATTTCTCATTCAATCAAGTAAAGGTCGCTCGAATGCAATCGATCGGCGCCGGTGATCCGGGCAAACAGCCTGCATCCTCCACCAGACAATCGCTGATCGATGCCCGGCATCGATTCCTCAGTCCGTCGCTCGGCACGGCGTCGATCTACCCGGACAACCCACTGATCCTGACGCACGGTCAGGGCCAGTATGTCTTCGACGAGAACAACAAGCGCTACCTCGACTGCACGGCTCAGAACCTGTGCATCAGCCTGGGCGCCGCCCATCCGGTCACGATGCGCATGGCGGGCGAGCAGATGCACCGCATCCAGCACACCACCACGCTCTTTTTCAATGAGCAGCCGATCCGCTATGCCGAGGAGCTGGTCGCCCGTCTGCCTGCCGACGTTGATTGGGTTGTACAGCTGGTAAACAGCGGCGCCGAGGCCATCGATCTGGCCTACATGATGGCCCGTGCTCACACCGGTCATCTCGAGATGGTGGCGCTGCGCAATGCCTATCACGGCCTGCAGTTTGGTGCGGGCGGCAGCACCTCCTTCAGTGGTAACCGCTGGATCTCGCCGAGCACGCAGGGCTTTGTGCACGCGATTCACCCCGATCAGTACAAGGGCGTCTTCGGCCCCGGCGTCACGCCCTATCTGGACGAGCTCAAACGCCTGATCGCGGCGTCTACCTGTGGGAGGATCGCGGGCATGATCATCGAGCCGATCCAGGGCTCAGGCGGTGTGGTGCCGATGCCGGCGGGCTACATGAAAGGCGCTTTCGAGATCGTGCGCGCGGCCGGTGGCGTGTGCATCAGCGATGAAGTGCAGACCGCATTCGGGCGGCTCGGATCGCACTACTGGGGCTTCGAGGCGCACGAGGCCTCGCCCGACATCATCGTGCTCGGCAAGGGCATGGGCAATGGCTTCACGATCGCGGGCGTGGTCTGCCGGCGAGAGATCGCCGAGTCGTTCGCAAAGATGCGCTGGTTCAACACCTATGCCCACAATCCGATGGCGGCAGCGGCCGCCCGCTCGGTGCTCAAGGTCGTCGAGGACGAAGGTCTGCAGGCCAATGCGCAAGCCTGCGGCGATCGCCTGCTGGCCGGGCTGGCAGCGCTCAAAGCTCGTCATGATCTGATCGGCGATGTCCGCGGCAGTGGCCTGATGCTGGGCATCGAGGTGGTCCGCAACCGAGCGACCAAAGAGCCTGCGGTCGAGGAAGGCTCACGCATTCAGGCGCGCCTGCGCGAGTCGGGGTTCATCATGGTCAAGGGCAGCCCGACCCGAAACACCTTCCGGATCAACCCATCGCTGTGCATCACCTTCGAGGATGTCGATGGCCTGCTCGATGCCTTCGACCGGGCGCTGGCAGCAGGCTGAGCAGCCTCACTTCAACCGACACTTCCTCGATCGAGCGCCCGATGAGCCAACAGCGACACCCCTCTCACCCCGGCCGGCTGATCGATGCGCCTACCTTGCGTCAATGGCTCAGTGACGGCAATGAGATCGCGCTTGTCGACGTGCGCGATGGCGGCCCCTTTTCCCGATCGCACCTGCTGGTAGCAAGCAATCTGCCCCTGTCGTCGCTCGAAATCAGAGCACCGGCACTGCTGCCGCGTCGCGATGCGCGCATCGTGCTGATGGATGATGAGGCCACCGACGGCATCGGTCTTGTCGATCGGGCAGCCGCGCTGCTGGCCGCACAG
>CAIKZV010000589.1 GCA_903831925.1 uncultured Burkholderiales bacterium | reverse complement strand
GCTGGGCGCCTACCAGGCGCAATGGCGCAAGCCGGCAACGTCCATCTTCGTTCTCGATGTCAGCGGCTCGATGAAGGGGCCGCGACTGAGTGCGATGCGCGATGCCTTGAAGGGGCTGACGGGTGCGCAGGCATCGAATAACGCTGCAAGCGCCAGCAACCGTTACAGCGCGTTCCAGAGCCGCGAGCGGGTGGTCCTGATCACCTTCGCAAGCCAGGTGTCGGCACCGGTGTGGGTGCGCTTTGAAGCCGACAAGATCGACGCGGCTCGCGCGTCCCTTCGCCAGCAAGCCGATGCGATGGTGGCCGACGGCGGGACGGCGATCTACGCTGCGCTGGTGGCAGCCGAAGATCTGGCCCGCCAGGAACTCACGCGGGAGCCCGATCGTCTGGTGAGCATCGTGTTGCTGACCGACGGCGAGAACAATGCCGGCATCGGGCTCGACGACTTTCGTGCCCGCTATGCAGGCGGGTTTGCCGCGCGCATCTTTCCCATCCTCTTTGGCGAAGGCAACGTTGCCGAGATGCAGCAGATCGCAAGGCTCTCGGGCGGGCGTGAATTCGATGGACGCAACTTGCAGCTGCGGCAGGTCTTCAAAGAAATTCGCGGCTACCAGTAATGCTTAAACCCCGATCGGAGCCTCATGGCTGAGCGCACGCTGAAGATGCGGGCACTGCTGTTCCTCTACAGCACGGCCAATATTTCAGGCTGCGCGCTCGCGCTGCTGGGTCCCGCCTTGCTGTTTGCCGGCATCATCGACAATGGCTGGATACTGATCACAGCAGGCTTGTATGTCGCGGGCTGGCTATTGGGTCGCAAGCCTGCCGAACTCGAGCGTCACATCGAGGACAGTCTCAGCCTGGAGCAGATGCTCGAGCGTCTGGACCGGCTGGTCGCGCAGGCCCAGCCACACCTGACCGACGACATGCGCAAGCGTCTGGACCGCGTCCGCGAATCGATCGGCGAAGTCTTGCCACGCATTCTGGGGGCGCGGTCGCATGATGACGATCTGTTCACCGTGCGCGAGACAGTGTTGCGCTATCTGCCCGAGACGCTGGCGAACTATGTCGCGCTGCCACCGGCCTTCCGGATGACGCATGTCCTGAAAGACGGCAAGACTGCCCGCCAGCTGCTCGACGAACAACTCGCCCTGCTTGATGACAAGCTCAGAGAAGTGGTTGCCAATGTGGCCGCGAGCGATGCAGGCGCGCTGATTGCAAATGGCCAGTTTCTGGAGATGAAGTTTCGTCAGCCCGACTTCCTGCAGCGCTGACGGCATCGACTTCTTCACCCCTTTACTCCGACGGGAATCACTTCATGCGACATCCTTTTTCGATCCGGGCACTCGCCCTTTCAGCCCTGTTGGCCGCTGGCTGCTGCGGCCTCGCCCTGGCGCAACCCGCCGGCACACCATCGGCCCCATGGCCGCGCGCCGCGCAACTCTCCGGTGGCGCGGCCATGCTCGTCTACCAGCCTCAGGTCGATGCCTGGGACGGCAACCAGATGCAGCTTCGCGCGGCGGTCTCGGTCAAACCGGCTGGCTCGCAAGCGCAGGTATTTGGCGTGGTGCTCGCCACCGCACGCACCGCGGTCGATCGTGCTGCGCGCACGGTGCTGATGAACGATGTCGAGATCACCAAGATCGACTTCCCTTCCCTGCCTGACCGTGGCGCGGCCTACGGTGCTGAACTGAAGACCAAAGCCATCGGCAGCGTGCGCACGCTCTCGCTCGACAAGGTGGAAGCTTCACTGAAAGCCGCAGGCGTGAAGACGCCGAGCTTTCCGGTGCAAAACGACCCGCCGCGCATCATTGCCAGCACCTCACCAGCGATCCTGGTGCCGATCGACGGCCCGGCTGCAATCAGGCCACTGCCTGACGACAACCGATTCAAACGCGTCATCAACACGCGCGCTCTGATCCTGCAAAGCGGCATGGGCGAGACCTTCTATCTGCATGTGTATGACGGATGGTTATCGTCACCGACCCTCGAAGGCCCCTGGCAGGTCGCGCGCAGCACGCCCTTCGGGATCGACAACGTCGCGAAAAAGCTTGCTGCAACCGGGCTCGTCGACCTGCTCGACGGCGGCCCCAGTGCCAACCCCAAACCGTCTCTGGCCAGGGGCGTGCCGACCATCTACACCAGCAGCGTTCCGACCGAACTCATCGTCTTCAAGGGTCAGCCCAATT
>CAIKZV010000588.1 GCA_903831925.1 uncultured Burkholderiales bacterium | reverse complement strand
TACTGCTCGATCATGCGATTGCCGATGAAACCGTCGCACACACCCGAGACCACACCGATCTTCTTGATCTTCTTGGACAGCGCCATCGTGGTGGCCAGCACATCCTTGCCGGTCTTGGCACCGCGCACCACTTCGAGCAGGCGCATCACATTGGCCGGCGAAAAGAAGTGCGTGCCGATCACGTCCTGGGGCCGCTTGGTGAAGTCAGCGATCTTGTCGACGTCGAGGGTCGAGGTGTTCGAGGCCAGAATCGCGCCGGGCTTCATGGTGGCATCGAGGGTCTCGAAGACGGTCTTCTTGACCGCCATGTCCTCGAAGACCGCCTCGACCACGATGTCGGCCTGCGCCAGGTCGGCGTAAGCCATGGTGGGCTTGATCAGCGCCATGCGCTGCTCGACTTCTTCCTGCGTCATCCGCCCCTTCTTCGCAGTGTTTTCGTAGTTGCGGCGAATGGTGGCCACGCCGCGATCGAGTGCCTCCTGCTTCATTTCGAGCAGGACCACCGGGATACCGGCGTTAATGAAATTCATGGTGATGCCGCCGCCCATCGTGCCGGCGCCGATGACCGCCGCCGATTTGATCGGACGCTGCGGGGTGTCGTCAGGCACATCAGGGATCTTGCTGGCCGCACGCTCCGAAAAGAACGCATGCCGCAGCGCCTTCGAGCTCACCGACTCGACCAGCTCGTCAAAGAGCGAACGCTCAACCTTCATGCCCTCGTCGAAGGGCTTCTTGACCGCGGCCTCGACGCACTCAAGGCATTTCATCGGGGCGGGATAGCCGCGATAGGTCTTGTCGACATGGTCACGCGCGGCGGCAAAAAAGGCATCGACCCCACCCGGCATCGAATCGGGCGACACCGTGCGATCGCGCAGACGCGGGCGCTTCGACCCGTCGGCGACCACCTTGCGGGCAAAGGCGGCCGCGCCGGCCAGCAGATCGGCATCAGTGAGCGAATCGAAGTAGCCGAGCTTGAGCGCTTCCTCGGCGCGGATCGGATTGCCGGTGACGATCATGTCGAGCGCCTTGGCAGCGCCAATCGCCCTGGGCAGACGCTGGGTGCCACCGGCACCTGGCAACAGACCGAGGTTGACTTCCGGCAGGCCGATCTGGGTCCCCGGCAGGCCGACACGGTAGTGGCATGCGAGCGCCAGCTCGTTGCCGCCGCCCAGCGCAAGACCTGCCACCGCGGCGACCACCGGCTTGGGAGCGTCTTCGATCAGGCTGATCAGGTCGTGGAGGCTGGGCTCGGCAAAGGCCTTTGGCGAATTGAACTCGCGGATATCAGCGCCGCCCGAGAAGGCGCGCGCGGTGCCGGTCAGCACGATGGCGGTCACGGCGGAGTCGGCCAAGGCACGGCGGATGCCGGCGTCGATGCCGACGCGCAGATCAAAGCCGAGGCCGTTGACCGG
The DNA here is from genome assembly GCA_903831925.1 of uncultured Burkholderiales bacterium. Taxonomy (GTDB): domain Bacteria; phylum Pseudomonadota; class Gammaproteobacteria; order Burkholderiales; family Burkholderiaceae_E; genus UBA4615. The sequence continues at coordinate 774 of CAIKZV010000588.1, read as the reverse complement.
CGGATTGTCCATGGTGACGACGGCGATATCGCCGTCCTGGCGATAGTGGGCTTGGGTCATGTCGGGGCTCCTCGATGAAATCGAACGTTCGTGCTTTTTATGATCAAAAAAGACCAGCCGGAGCCGGTCTTCTCGTGTCGCCCGCGACTATATCCCAGTCGCGGGTGCCCGCCGCGCGTCACACGCCCGGCAACCGGTAATCCTTGAACATCTCCCGCAGCCGCGTCTTCAGAATCTTGCCGGTCGCGCCAAGCGGAATCGCCTCGACGAACTGCACATCGTCCGGGGTCCACCATTTGGCGATCTTGCCCTCATAGAAGGCCAGCACTTCCTCGCGGCTGACCTCAACCCCGGGGCGCTTCACCACGATCAGCAGCGGGCGCTCGTCCCACTTGGGATGCACGATACCGATCACCGCCGCCTGAGCCACCCCCGGATGGCCGATGGCAAGATTTTCGAGATCGATCGAGCTGATCCATTCGCCGCCCGACTTGATCACATCCTTGCTTCGGTCGGTGATCTGCATATAGCCGTCGGCATCGATGGTGGCGACATCGCCGGTCGGAAACCATCCGCGATGCTGCGAGTCGTAGCGCAGCGGATCGCCGCCCGCGCCCTTGAAGTAGGACTTGATCACCCAGGGCCCGCGCACCAGCAGCTCGCCATAGCTCACGCCATCCCAGGGCATCTCCTCGCCATCGTCGCCGACGATCTTCATGTCGACCCCGAAGATCACATGGCCCTGCTTGGCCAGCACCGCCTCCTGCTTGTCGG
>CAIKZV010000587.1 GCA_903831925.1 uncultured Burkholderiales bacterium | reverse complement strand
GCGCCCCCCGATGCCGCAGCCAATGGACGCCTCGGGCGAGGGCAGTCGGCCTTTAGTCAGGACGGGCCGCCACCCATGAGCGCCGCGATCAAGACCATCCACATCGCCAGTGCCTGTCTGTTCCTTGGCAATGTGATCGTCAGTGGGACCTGGGCCGCGCTGGCCGAGCGTACGCGCGATCACAAGATCATTCGCTTCAGCAATCGGCTGGTGCTCATCACCGATATCCTGTTCACCCTCAGCGGCTCGCTCGGCGTGGTCATTACCGGCTACCTGATGGCGACGCCCATGGGTGGCGAAGCGGTCAATCCGTGGATACGCTGGTCGTACATGCTGCTGGGGCTTTCGGGGCTGATCTGGGCCCTCGTGCTGGTGCCGATCCAGCTCAAGCAGCGCAGGATTCTGGCGACGACCGACACGATCACGGACGAATATCTGCGTCTGTCGCGGCTGTGGCAGATCACCGGGGCGGTCGCCACCATTCTGCCGCTGCCGATCCTGTATTTCATGATCGCCAAGGTGCACTGAGTGGCTTGCTCATCAGGCGATCGGTGTTGCGATCAGTGCTCCGGCAACTGATGGGTCGCGTCCCGTCGCTGGCAGGCAAGGTCGTCCTGATTACCGGAGCTGGTGCCGGCATCGGCGCAGCCGCTGCGCGTGAACTGCATCGACGCGGTGCCTTGCCGGTGCTGGTCGATTGCGATCGGGAGACCGTCGAAGCGGCCGCCGCAGCCATCGGTTCGCAGACCATGGCACTGGTGGCTGACGTCACGTCGGCTGCCGATTGCGAGGCGGCAGTGGCGGCGGTTATCGATCGCTATCGGCGCATCGACATCGTCTGGGCCAATGCAGGTGTCGCCGCCTTCGGTCAGCTTGCCCATATCGATCCGGTGGCCTGGAAGCGATGCTATGAGGTCAACGTCATGGGCGTTTTCAATACCGTGCGCGCTGCGCTGCCCGAGCTGATGCGTTGCAAGGGCTTCATCGCGGTCTCGGCGTCGGTCTCGTCGTTCGCGGCGCCGCCGGCGATGTCGGCCTATGCGGCATCGAAAGCCGCGGTCGAGGCGATGTGCAATTCATGGCGCATCGAACTGGCCTCGCACGGCGTCGGCATTGGCGTCATCCACGCATCCTGGGTCAAGACAGCGCTGGTGACCGAGGGCGCCCTGCATCCCGGTTTCGTGCGACTGCGTCAGACCGTTCCCGGACCGATGAATGTTGATATCGACCCCGAGGAAGCGGCGCGTCGAATGGTCGACGGCATCGCACGCCGCGACCGGCGGATCTGGGTGCCGGGCTGGGTTCGGCTGCTGCACTGGCTGCGCCCCTGGCTGCACACGCCGCTTTTCGAGCGTGATCTGCTGAAGGCCGCGCCGGATATCGAGCGTTTCTATCTCGAAGGTTTGGCCGCCGAAGGACGATTGGCATCGTCTTTCGGGCCGCGCGAGCATCAGCGTGCCCTGGAGCGACTGCGACGCGGCGGTGAGTGACACCGGCTGAATGGCAGCGTGGTCAATTTTCCGCAATCTCAAAGACTTGGGTAGGATTCGCTCCAACCCGCCGCAACCCGCCGCAAAGACGGCTCAAGGAGACAAGGACATGACCCAAACTACCCGTCGCAATCTGATGATCGCCGCCGCTGCCGGTGCTGCCACCGGTTTGTCGACGCCGCTTCGCAGTGCCCGTGCGCAGACCTCGTCCTGGCCATCCAAGCCGATCCGCATCATCGTGGGTTTTGCGCCTGGCGGCCTCACCGATGCCTATGCCCGGATGTTTGCCGAGCAGATCACCGCGCGCTACAACCAGCCGGTGATCGTTGAAAACAGGCTGGGTGCCGGCGGCAATATCGCGATCGACGCGGTCTGCAAGTCGCCCGCCGACGGCTACACGCTGCTGGCCACCACGACCGGCGCGGTCTGGCAGAACCGGGTGCTTTACAACAAGCTGCCCTTCGATCTGGCCAAGGACCTCACGCCGGTCACGGTTTTCCCGTCGGGCCCCTTGCTGCTGGCCGTGCCTGAGCGGGTGCCGGCCAAAACCACCCTGGAGCTGATCGAATACGCGCGCAAGAACCCCAGCATCATGGGCTCGTATGCGCCGGCGTCTTTTCCGCACATGCTGGCCGAGAACTTCAACAAGCTCTACGGCACCAAGATCGAGACGGTCCACTACAAGGGCGAAGGCCCGATGTGGGTCGAGATGGGCAGCGGGCAGCAGGAAATGGCGGTCGGCAGCTATCAGGCTTATGCCACCGTCCAGGGCAAGGGTGTTCGGGCGATTG
>CAIKZV010000586.1 GCA_903831925.1 uncultured Burkholderiales bacterium | reverse complement strand
TGCTGCCGTCGCAATGCCGAGCGCTTTTCGCCGGCGCGTTTTCGCCAGGAATTTCGGGATTGCGTGGAAGGACTTCAGAGCGATGGTCAGACCGCATCCGATACGCGGTTTCGGCCGACCCCAAGCCTGATCGGCTGATGGTTCCGAACAGCACTGCGAACAGAGCATTTCAGCCCAATGCGGCCCGGCCGTAGCGCGGCTGTCTGTTCATCTTCCTGAGACAAACTCAGATAGCAGTGTCTGGCAGACACCTGATGGTGAGAATTCGGAGTGACTGATGTCGGCAGTCGGAATTATGAAATGTTCCACCTCGATCAGGCGGTCAGGCTTAGCCAGACAGATGCCTGAGCGCTGCGCGGGCTGACGTCCATGTTTGCGCTGGTCGTCGATTCTCACACCGGTCTGGTCGACAGCCTGGCACACCTGCTTGAGCCTCACGGCCTGATCGCTCAGGGAGCGTCTTCCTGCGAAGAGGCTGATCGGTTCATGCGGCAGCATCGGGTCGGCGTGGTGCTGCTGGGTGCAATGCTTCCCGACCGATCGGGCGTTCAATATCTCAAGCTGCTGCGCTCCTATCCGGCGACGCGCGATCTGCCGCTGATCATGCTCGGGCCGCGCTCGAGCGATATCGATATCGCCATCGGACTCGAAGCCGGCGCGGATGACTATGTCGCAGGGCGGATGTCCCCGATCGAGCTGCAACGACGGATTCTTGCGGTCATGCGCCGTTGCGAGGCGGTCAGCGCGATGCCCGACAGCAGCACCGAGATGCGTTGCGGGCCGCTGGTGTTCGATCAGGCCACTCGCCGCGCCCGGGTCCATGGCGATGCACTCGTGCTGCGCCGGGTCGAAGCCGAGTTGCTGGCTCATTTGCTGACCGCGCCCGGTCGGGTGTTCACACGCTCCCAGCTGGTCAAGCTTGTCTGTGATTCGGATGACGTCCTCGAGCGGGTCATTGACGTGCATGTCAGCCGCCTGAGAATGTCGCTGGCCAATGTCGGCGCCGAGTCGATGATCGAGACGGTTCGCGGCATCGGCTATCGATTGCTCGATTCGCCGCTGACTGACTCCCCATCGACCTGATCGGACTGCAGCGCGATGGTGTCAGGGCGCTTGTCGTCTGCCGCAACGCCGGCGCGGGTGATTGCCCTGCGTTTCGTGTTGCTGTCGCTGGTGCTGCTCGTTGGATGGGCGTGCGCCCGCCAGACCGCGCCGGCGCGTGAACTGGTGGCCTATGCCGTCGTGATGCCGGCCGGCTGGCTCTCGAGTCTCGTCGGTGACAGCCCGACGATGACAACCGCCGACAGTCTGAGCACCTCGCGCGGATCGATCCTGGTGCGGCCCGGCTGCGAGGGTGTCGAGCTGATGCTGCTGGTCAGCGCGGCGGTGATCGCCTGGCCGGGCAGTGTGCGCAGACGACTGACCGGTGTCGCGGTCGCCCTTGTGTTGCTGACGGTTGCCAATGATCTGCGGCTCGCGGTGTTGCTCAAGGCAATCGAGGTCGACCGCGCCAGCTTCGAATGGCTGCACAGTTTTGGCGGGCCGCTGCTGCTGGTGGCGATTGCCGCAGGATTCCTGATGTTCTGGACTCGCCCGCTGATTCAGGATGCACAGTGATGGCGGTGGGCGCGAGGATGCAGGGTTCGGCCAATGCCTCATTCCGGCTGCTTGCGCGCTGGATCATCGCAACACTTGTCGCCCTGATGTCGGTGAGCGTGCTGGGGCCGCCGCTGTTGCGAACAGCCTTGCCGGTGGCGCAGGCGGTCATCAACCGGTCGGGCGCCGAATTGGTCGTGCTCGATCTTTCGCTGCTCGAGGGCGAGCGCGAGCGTGTCGTCGCCTGCCTGGCGCAGGCACGGGCTGCCAGCGGCGATGCGATGCGCAGAGCCGCGATGCAAAGATCCATGGTCCGCATTGAATGGTCGGCAGGCCAGCTTCTGCTTGCAGGCGGCGTTGCGGTGTTGGCCGCCCTGGCATGGCCGGTTCGCAGCAATCTCGAGCTGCTGGTGAGGGTCGGCCTGGTTGGTGCCTTGTCGGCAATCTGGACCGTCATCGAATTGTGGGGGCTGGTGGGCGGGCAGCTTCGCGAAATGCTCGGCGATCGGGCCGATGCCGGCTGGCTCGCGCCGGTCGGGGCGCGCATCGTGATTGACAGCGGTGGGCTGATTCCCGCTGGGCTGGTCACTGCAGCGATGGCCGTTGTCCTTGCACCGCGCATTGTTCGGGTGCTTTCGCCATGGCAGCCACGGCATCGATCCGGTTCGCTCATGCCGGCGCCGATGGCGCTCGCGGTCATGGTTTTACTGGCCGCTGTGGTGGCAATGCCGCAGCCTGCCCTGGCCATCATGGCAGGCCTGTCTCCGGATCAGCCCGACAGTCGGATTGACCCCAACCTCGAGACCTCGAGGTGGGCGGGGGTCGGGTCGGTGCTCTACGACGCCAACCCCTACTCGGGCACGGTCATCGGCCGGCGGCTTGTCCTCACCGCTGCGCATGCGGTCGGCGACCGGGATCCGGCCCGGATCCGGTTTCAGCTCAACCTGAACGGCACGCCCTACATTGCCCAGGCAAGCAGCGTTCAAGTCCATCCCGATTTCGTCAATGCCGGCGCAGTGAAGGGCGATCTCGCGGTGATCGTGCTGGCGGCCGATCTGCCGCAATCGGTACCGATCTACACGCTCAATCGGGCAGCCCCGGTTGCCGGCACCGACATCACGCTGGTCGGATACGGGCGCAGCTGCCGGGCCGATGGCTACGGCTGTGTCGATCCGAATGCGTCGGTCAAGCGATCGGGGCGAAACATCGCCGACATCTTTTATCTGCCGATTGCGCCGATCGACCCGACGCTGGTCGGCAAGATGTTCCTCTATGACTTCGATGCCACGGGTGTGCAAAGCCTGACCGGAGGCCAATCCCTTGGCAACACCATCGAAACCAGTTCGGCCAGTGGCGATTCGGGCGGGCCGGCGTTTCTGACCGCCTCGAGCCCGCCGGTGATCTACGGCATCAACACCATTCAGATCGGTGTCTCAGGACGTCAGGTCAGCACCGCCGGAACACTCGGTGGTGGCGTGCTGGTGTCGGCCTATGCCGACTGGATCGACGGTGTCATTGCCAGCAACCCTTCGGTGCCGGCGACCGGCGAAGTGCCGCTGCCACCCTGGCTCTACGGCGCACTCGCAGCGGTCTTTCTGGTGCGCCTGCGCAGCGTCAAGTCATCCGGCCGAGCGCGCTGCTGATTGATCCGTCGCGGTCCGTATGGACTAAAGCGGTCGGCCCCGATGATCACGAACCGTCAACGCTGGGCCCGCAGACTGTGAGAAATATCACAGAGGTCTGCATGTCCACTTCATTTGCCACTGTCCGCAAGGCTGTTTTTCCGATCGCACTGGCTGTCCTGGCGGTCGTGTCGGCACCGGCCGCGGCTCAGTCGTCAAGCGCGTCAAGCCAGCGTATCGACTTCTCGTTGAACCCTTTCAACAACCTGTTTGTCGGACCGGCTTTCAGGATCACGGGGCTGTTCGAGCTGAGCGCGCCGGCCCATCTGCAGTACAGCTTTGTGACCAGTGATACCGGATGGTCATTCTCGCTGTCGATCAGTCAGCCGCTCGTGGCGTCCGCGCCGCTTGCCGCCTCCACGACGGCAGCCCCGTCGGTCGCGCCGGCACCCGAGCAGCCTGCTGCCCCGGCCAAACCTTATGAACTCGGATTCAACTTCGAGTACAAACCGGCGGTTGCAGACCTGGGTGGATTACCGTCCCGGCTTTTCGCATCGACTCAGCCCGCTGCGGTGGTCGACATGTCGCTCAGCACGAACGGGCAATTCACCGATGTGAATGTCCAGGGCCGTGACGGCTCGATGATGGCTGACATCTCGGTCCAGCAAGCCGCGCCGGTGGTTCTGCCTGTGCCCGAACCGCTTGAATGGATGTTCATGAGCAGCGGCCTGCTTGCGGCCGCCGGACTCGCCAGACGTCGAGCCAGGCGCGCAGTCTGAGTCGCCAGCCCGACGACGTGCAGGGCGTTCAGGTCAGCTGATTCAAAAGCGCTGGACGATCGCCCCGATACGCTCGACGCCGCCGTCGGAGAGGTGGCGGCGAATGGCAGACAGGCCTTCGAGTCTGGAGTGTCCCAGCCGAACCGAAATCAGTGCGCCGCTGCATCGCACCGAGACAGCAAAAGCCGTGCGGTCGAGCGACCAGGCCGGCGTATCGACGATGACCGCGTCCCAATGGCCGGCAACGGTTGCCAGCAGCGCTGCGAATCCCCGTGACGCTGCGGTATCGGCGCTGAACTCTTTTTCGTGGGCAGACAAAACCGCCAGATCCAGCGAGTCGAGGGTCGAGTTGAGCCGAAGTGCACGTTCGGGTGAGCTGATCGCCTCACTCAGCGACAGCGACTCCTTTTCGACACCGAAGATCGGCGCCAATCGGCCAGCGCCGGCGCAGGCGTCGATCAGCAGCACCCGTCGGCCGGTCATGGCGAGCAGCAAACCGATGGCACTGGCGGTGAGCGTTCGCCCTTCTTGCGGACCGTCGCTGATGACCGCCAGGGTGCGACGTTCGGGGGCGTCGTCGAACCACCGCAATTCGAGCTGGGTCCGCGCATCGGTGTAGGCGCGCAAGCTGCTCGGGTCCTCGATCGCCGCCCGAAGATCGCTGTCGATCCGGGCCAGGTCGTCGGGCATCAGCGTGGGCAGTGCGCGCTGGCGGGCGAGTGCGACCATGACCTGCTCTTTGCGCACGAATCCCAACGAGACCGCGAGGTCGCCAAAGCGGCCGCCTTCGCCGCGCTGGAGATCCAGGATCTGCTCGGCCTGTCCGACCTGGAGCAGACCGAGGTCGATCATGATGGCGCCAATACGGCGCTGACCATTCATGGGCTGGCGGATATCAACGCCCGGATCGGAGGACTGATCCGGGTCAAAACGCAGCAGCTTTGCGGTATCACGCATTGGAGGCGACTCCGGTTGGGGGGCTCGGCAGTCGTCTGACCGACAGCGCTCTGTTTCGGACGCTGCGCCACAGGCTGGCGCTGCGTGCAATCGACTGCGAGCGCGGGACATGCGCAATGACCGGGCATCCCAATGCGGCTTCGATGTCCGAATCGGACAGGGCGCGCGGGCTGAACAGGCCTGTCAGTGCCACGACCAGTGCCGAGATCAGGGGGGCAGCCACCAGCCCTGCAAGCAGCACTGCGACATGATTTGGGCTCGACGGCTCGAGTGGCTCGACCGCCGGGTCGAGTTGCACGACATTGGCGCCGCGTGACTCGCTCTCGACACTGTGTTGAAGCAGGCGCTGTGTCAGCAGATCGAGCGAGTGCTTGGCGCTGTCGACGTCGCGCGCAAGCATGTTCATTTCGTCACGCTGCTGCTTGAGATTCATGACCTTCTGCCGCTGACGATCCAGAGCGGCGCGGGTGTCGGATTCCCTCGCGACATTGACTTCGAACTGCTTCGACATGCTGCCGCCGACCGCATCGGTCTGGGCGCGCAACTCACGCCTCAGACCGGCGAGCTCGTCGCGAATTCGTTCGACCTGCGGGTAATTGGGTCCGAATTGCCCCGACAACTCGGCCAGCTTCGCTTCGCTGCGCGCGATCTCGGCCTTCAACTGCATCACGACCGAATTGTTGATCACCTCCGGCAGTGCGGTTGCGCTGCCTTTGCTGCGGCTGGCACTACCGGCTTTTTCTGCCGACTCGGATCGCAGGGCCTGAATCTGGGTCAGTTGTGTCGACAGTTCCTGCAGGCGGTTGCTTTCGATGTCGAGTCGCTCGTCGACCGAGACAATGCCCCGGCTTTTCTGGAACTGCGACAGACGACGTTGGGCCGCTTCATACCGATCCCTGCTCGCCTGGGTTTGCTGCTCGAAAAATTCGGTGAATTCGCGCGCCGGTTTGACCTTCAGTTCGAGACTGGTGCTGATGTAGGCCCTGGCCATCGCGTTGGCGACCTGCGCCGCAAATCGGGGGTCCGGCGCGCGCATCGAAATGTCGATGATGTTGCTCTGCTGCGAGGGGCGAATCTTGATTCGTGCGAGCAGTCGGTCTGCAAAGAACTGGTCGATCGACCCTCGGCCGCCAGTCTCTTCATTGAACATGCTGATCGCCGACGTGTTGCTTGAGACGCCGAGCTGCCTGACCGCTTCGAGCGCGACCCGCTGGCTGCGAATGATGTCGACCTGTGTGCCGATGAAGGCGGGGGACAACTGGGCGGTATTCGGGCCGTCGTTGAGCTGCTCCCGGGCACGACCGGTTTCGATCAGGACCCGCGTGGTGGCGGTGTAGGACACCGGCCATAGCCAAAGACCCAGCAAAACTGCCGCGAGCAGCCCGAGTGTCACCGCGGTGAACAGCCCGCGACGTGACCAGAGCAGTCGCAGGAATTCGGCCATCGGCATCTCGGCCTTCTGAGCCCCCCAATGCGCATTGCTTGAACTGATCATCGGAACGCTCCAACGCCTCGGTCGACATGCGTGGCGCTGTCGTGTTTCGGATCGGCTGCGGACGGCGCCTGGGCGACGTTTGAATCCTGCTGGTCCAGATACTGGATGTCTGCTTTGGCCCTCATCGAGGCAACCTCGCTGTCAAGAAATTCACGCTGACGCTTGCTGGTCAGCTGGGTTTCGATAAACGCCCGGGCATCGGCACGCAAGACCGGATAGGGCGTGATTTGCAGGATCTGCATCACTTTCAGGTTCGAGCCCTTGGCGTCTCGAAGCATCGTGATCGTGCCCACCGAGGCCGATTGCAGCGCGATTGCGTCGTCGTCGCGCAGGTCCTCGG
>CAIKZV010000585.1 GCA_903831925.1 uncultured Burkholderiales bacterium | reverse complement strand
CGACAAGATCACGATCCGCCCGCTTGCCGGCACCCGCCCGCGCGGCACGTCGCCCGAAAGCGACAAGGCGACCGAGGCCGACCTGCTCGCTGATCCGAAAGAGCGCGCCGAGCACCTGATGCTGATCGATCTGGCGCGCAATGACATTGGTCGCATCGCCAAGATCGGCTCGGTTCAGGTGACCGAGGCCTTCGCCGTCGAGCGCTACTCGCATGTGATGCACATCGTCAGCAACGTCGAGGGCATGCTCAAGGACGGCGTCAGCAACATGGATGTGTTGCGAGCCACCTTCCCGGCCGGCACCTTGACCGGCGCGCCCAAGATCCGGGCGATGGAGGTGATCGATGAACTCGAGCCGGTCAAGCGCGGCATCTACGGCGGCGCGTGCGGCTATCTGAGCTGGTCGGGCGAGATGGATGTCGCGATTGCGATTCGCACCGGTGTGCTCAAGGACGGCATTCTCAACGTGCAGGCTGCTGCCGGCGTCGTGTTCGATTCAATCCCCGAGGCAGAGTTTCAGGAGACTGAAGTCAAGGCGCGTGCGGTGCTGCGTGCCGCCGAGCTGGTCGAGGAAGGATTTACCCGCGAGATCTGATACCGGGCCTGAGCTGACGGCGCCTTATTGAGGCCGCGCCAGCACCATGCCCCAGTAGGTTTTGTAGGTGTTCGTCGAGCTGCCCACAACTTCAGCGATACCGAGGTCGGTAAACGCCCCATTCATCAGGTTAACGCAATGCCCTTCGCTGTCGAACCAGCCTTTGACGGTCGTCTCGAGGTCCGGAAAGCCGGCTGCGATATTCTCGCCCACCGACTGCCAGACATAGCCGGTCGCAGTCAATCGGCTGCCAACGGTCGATCCGCTTGCGCCGTCGTGTGTGAACAGGTTGTTCTGCTGAAGGTATTGAACCTGAGTGAGCGCGGCCTGCTCGGCTTGCGGCTGCCATTTGAGCGCGCCGACCGCCGGATAATCGGTCGTGCCGCACTTGCGGGCGACGCCGCGACCGGCATTGACCAGGGCGATCGCTTTATCGATGAAGTCCTTGCTGCTGACCGTCGTGCCGACACCGCCGCCGGCGACCGTCGGCGAACTGGTCGCAATGGTATTGGCGGCAGTCGTCGCTGCAGAGGCTACGGCGGTCGTCGCAGCACTGGTCAGCGATGCCGCGGCTGAATCGACCTGTCTGGCTACAGCGGCATCGATCGCGTGCTGAACGCCACCGCATCCGGTGTGGGCAGCCGCCAAAACAGTGATGGCGAAGATCCGACTGCCCCTGATGCTTGCGCGTGCCATGGTTGTTGCTGCTCGTGTGTTCGATGTCGTCAAAGGTACGTCGCAGGCTTCGGGCTTCCGAGTCCATGGCCGATCGACGGACAGGCAATTGCGGTGAACGGCAATGGTCGCCAGCAGCCAAGCGATGCGCCCACTCGCTGGACTCAGGGGCCGTTGACCGATTTGCTCGCGTCCATGAACCAGGCCGCTCTGTCATGAGTCAAAGCGGTCGCCGACACCAGCGCGTCTTCGTTGCGCTCGATCGTTGGCGCATTGCGCTCGCACTGATCGTCGTGGCATTGCATGCAGAACAGCTCGGGCTGCTGCCGATCACCACAGGCGGCGCACTGCACCGCATGGCTCATGACGCGGTTATCGGCTTTTTTGTGATTTCGGGCTACAGCGTCATGCAGTCGGCATCAGATCACCGCGACAACCCAACCGCTTTTCTTGCGGCGCGCTTTTCCCGGCTCTACAGCCTGGTTGTGCCTGCGCTGCTGATGACGCTTTGTCTGGACCTGATCGGCAAGACGTTGCGCCCCGACCTCTATCCGCTTTGGACCTACCGGAAATGGTGGT
>CAIKZV010000584.1 GCA_903831925.1 uncultured Burkholderiales bacterium | reverse complement strand
GTAGCCGTCGGGCGCAGCACTTGCCAGCGTGCTGGCGCCTAAAGCACCGGCCCCGCCGACGACGTTCTTGACGATTACCGTGCCCTGCAGGCGTTTCTCAAGGGCCTGCGCGATGATCCGGGCGGTGAGGTCAGTCGACGCCCCGGCTGCATTGGGGTTGATGAGCGTGATTTCGCGTGAGGGCCACTTGCTCTGGGCATTGACCGCCGGCAGGCTCGCGGCGGCCGCAGCAGCGGCAAGCGCACGAAGCGCGGTTCTGCGTTGCATCTGGAAGTCTCCTTGTCTCGACACGGCTTGAGTGTCTGAACCCCGATCGGTCGGGTGTACCGCGAGTGTACTGGATCAGCCTTGTTGGCTGTATCGGTCTTCGGACCACCGCCTCGTGGGCGTGATGGTTTTGGTGCGCAAACGGGATCGTCAGTCGAGTTTCGCCTCGGCATGGTGCATGAATTCGGCCTGCTCGAGCCGGCAACCCCGTAGCGGACTGCCGGTCATCGCGGATTTTCCCGCGGTTAATCAAGGATCATGCGGTGTTCTGAGGCAATTTGCGCTCGAAGGGGGCACATTTCGTGCTTGGTTGGTGCGGTCAAGCTTGGGAGGAGCAATGGAAGCACTAAAACAGAGCAGCGACGTCCTGTTCATTTTGCTGGGCGCGGTGATGGTCCTGGCGATGCATGCCGGATTCGCGTTCCTCGAACTGGGGACCGTGCGCAAGAAAAATCAGGTCAATGCCCTGATGAAGATCCTCGTGGATTTTGCCGTTTCCACGATCGCCTACTTTTTTGTCGGATACGGTGTTGCCTACGGTATCCATTTCTTCACCGGCGCCGATGTGCTCGCCTCGAAGAGCGGCTATGACCTGACGAAGTTCTTTTTTCTGCTGACCTTTGCGGCTGCGATACCGGCCATTGTCTCGGGCGGCATTGCCGAGCGGGCGCGCTTCAATCCGCAGTTGATCGCGACCTTCATGCTGGTCGGTTTCGTCTACCCCTTTTTCGAAGGCATCGCCTGGAACGGCGCATTCGGCTTCAATGCCTGGCTGAAGTCGATGTTCGGCGCAGAGTTCCACGACTTCGCAGGCTCGGTCGTCGTTCATGCGGTCGGCGGATGGATCGGACTGGTTGCGGTGCTCCTGCTTGGGGCCCGCGCAGGGCGATATCACAAGGACGGCCGGATCGCCGCAGCGCATCCGCCCTCGAACATCCCCTTCCTTGCGCTTGGCGCATGGGTGCTGGCGGTCGGCTGGTTCGGCTTCAACGTGATGAGCGCCCAGACCATCGACAAGATCAGCGGGCTGGTCGCGGTCAACTCGCTGATGGCGATGGCTGGCGGCATCATCGCGGCGCTGATCGTTGGCCGCAACGATCCTGGCTTCGTTCATAACGGACCGCTGGCCGGTCTGGTGGCGGTGTGTGCAGGCTCCGACATCATGCATCCGATCGGCGCGCTGGCCACCGGCGCGATCGCGGGCGTGCTGTTCACCTCGATGTTCACGCTGACGCAGAACCGCTGGCGCATCGACGACGTGCTCGGCGTCTGGCCGCTGCATGGGCTGTGCGGTGCGTGGGGCGGCATCGCGGCCGGCATCTTCGGTTCGAAAGCGCTGGGCGGCATCGGCGGCGTTGCCCTGGGCTCGCAGGTGGTCGGCACGGCCCTGGGGATCATCGTTGCGCTCGTGGGAGGCGCGATCGTCTACGGCACCCTGAAGGCCACCATCGGCCTGCGGCTCGACCAGGAAGAGGAATTCAACGGTGCCGACCTGTCGATCCACAAGATCGGCTCGACACCGGAGCGCGAGTCGGGCTGGTAATCGGGCCGGTAAGCGGGCTGGTAAGCGCAGGATCGGGGCAGCAGCCCGGCGGCGCGTGGGCCATACTTGCGCTGCGGCATCTGCCTGTCGCTGACATCGGTGACCTCGACTTCATCGGCCATGAACCGTACCGCTTCCGACTCAGATCAGCCCGATTCCCCCGCATCCGATGGGTCGCGCGCGGCTCGCCTCGCAATCGCTGCAGCGTCGAAGCAGGTACAGGTGCAGGCCTGCGGCGACGCGTGGGTGATGGTTGACTGGGGCGCTCATGCCAAGGCGAATACCGCCGCCCGGGCGCTGGCCGCGCGCTTGCGCGAATCGCCCGAACCCTTCGCGAGCGAGGTTGTCGCAGGCGTGCGCACGCTTGCCCTTCGGCTGGCCACCGGGTCGGCGTTTGAGCATCGTGCGAAGCACCGAGCAGAGGCGCTGAGCTGGCTTGCGCAGATTGCACCGCAGGCGCTTGGCTGGGAGGCGCCCGCCGGCCGTGAAGTGGTGTTTCCAGCCTGCTACGACCCCTCCATGGCGCCCGATCTGGAGGAGGTGGCAGCAGCCACCGGCCTCACAACAGGCGAGGTTGTGCGGCTGCACAGTGCCCTTCCTTACACCGCAGAGGTGGTCGGTTTCATGCCCGGCTTTGCCTATCTCGGTGGTCTGGATCCGCGACTCAAACTCGATCGCAGAACCGTGCCCCGGCCGCGTGTGCCTGAAGGCGGTATCGCCATCGCAGGCCTGCAGTCAGCGATCTATCCGAGCCCCACGGCAGGTGGCTGGCATCTGATTGGCCGCTGCCCTTTGCGCCTGTTCGATCCCGATCGGTCGCCGCCTGCGCTCATGACCGAGGGCGACACGATCCGTTTTGAGCCCATCGACAAGGCTGAGTTCGATCGGCTCTGGGCCCGGCGATGAGTCGCGGGCAATCAGTGGCCTCGGTCATCGAGGTGATCAGACCGGGGTTGCTGGACAGCGTGCAGGATGGGGGGCGACCTGGCCAGGCTGCGATGGCACTGTCTCGTGGCGGGGCGATGGATCGCGACGCCATGGCCCTGGCCAATGCCCTGGTCGGCAATTCGATTGATGAGGCGGTACTGGAGTTGACCGGGCCGGGCCCTGAGCTGCGGTTTCACTGCGATGCCTGGATCGCTTGCGTCGGGGCGCATCACCGCATCCTCCGGCGTGACGCCAAGGCCGGTGTCAAGGCCAACGCAAACAGCATGACGGTGCCCACCCATCGACCGGTTTTTGTTGCAGCGGGAAGCGTGTTGCGATGGCAGGCACCCGAGTTGGGCTGGCGCAGCTGGCTCGCGGTGGCAGGTGGGCTGTCGCTGCCGCAGGTGCTGGGCAGTCTCAGCGCGCATCTGGCCGCAAATCTGGGGCCGGGTCGCTTGCTCGCAGGCGACCGGCTTGCGCTGGTCGATGATGCCGGGTCACTGGCGCGGCGACGCGCAGAAAACGTCCTGGGCACGGCGCCGGCCGTGTCGCGGCGCGCATGGCCGGCTTGGCTGATCGCCGATACGCTGCCTCGCGGGTGGCCGATCATCGAGCTGCCGGTGCTTGCCGGCCGCCATTTCGGCGCCTTGTCGACCCAGGCGCGCGACGACTTGCTGGGCCAGACCTGGACCGTCGGTCCTCAGAGCAACCGACAGGGGCTGCGCCTGCATGGCCAGCCGCTCGACACCCGCGAAATGCCGCAACTGGCCAGTGAGCCGGTGAGTGTCGGAACGGTGCAATTGCCACCGGCCGGTGAGCCGGTGATTCTGCTGGCAGAGCATCAGACCACTGGCGGCTACCCTCGGGTGCTCGAAGTGGCCAGCGTGGCCGCACCTCTGCTGGCGCAAGCTGGCGCGGGCTGCCGAGTCCGTCTTCAGCTTATCGGGCTGGAGGAAGCCGACCGCCTGGCGCAGCAGCAGGTCCGTGAGTTCACGCTGCGCCTGAGCGCGGTTCGGCAAGCCTGCGGCGACCCGTCTGACCCTGTGCAAGTCACTCATCCCTCCGAAGAAGGAACGACGCAATGACCGTTCACTCGATTGATCTCAACGCCGACATGGGCGAAAGCTTTGGCGCCTGGCAGATGGGCAGCGACGAGGCCCTGATGCCATGGATCACTTCAGCGAACATCGCATGCGGGTTTCATGCAGGCGACCCGGGCACGATCGCTGCCACCGTCGGCCTGGCCCTGAAGCATGGCGTGGCCATTGGCGCCCACCCCGGCCTGCCCGACCTCCAGGGATTCGGCCGGCGCAGCATGCAGGTCACCGAAGACGAGGTTTATCAGATGGCGCTGTATCAGGCGGGCGCCGTGCGGGCCTTTGCCGATGCGGCGGGCGGGCGACTGCACCACCTCAAGGCGCACGGCGCGCTCTACAACATGGCGGCCAAGGACGCGGCGCTGTCACGCGGTCTGGTTCGAGCGGCCAAGGCGCTGGGCGACGACGTGCAGATCTACGTGCTTGCGGGCAGCATCATGGAGACGCTGGCACGCGAGGCGGGTCTCACCGTGCGCTGCGAAGTGTTTGCCGACCGCCGCTACATGCCCGATGGCACCCTGGCGCCGCGCAATCGGCCCGATGCCCTGATCACCGATGAGTCCGAATCGGTGGCGCAAGTGTTGCGCATGGTGGGCCAGGGCACGCTGGTGGCGATCGATGGCACCACCGTCAAGGTGCAGGCCGACACGGTGTGCATCCACGGCGACAAGCCGACGGCCGTGCCTTTCGTGCAAGCCCTGCGGCAGGCGCTGTCGACAGCGTCGGTGCAGATCAAGCCGGCCTGATGCCTGCTGATTCACGGCCCTTGCGCCGCTTGCACGAGGACGACCGCGTGCTCGTCATCGACAAGCCCGCAGGGCTGCTGGTTCATCGCAGTGCGCTCGATGCTCATGAGCTGGATACGGTCCATGCGCGCCTGCTGCATGAAACCGGTCTGCGCCTGTTTCCGGTCCATCGGCTCGATAAGGGCACCTCGGGCGTGCTGGTCCTGGCGCGAGACGCCCAGGCGGCTCGGCTGCTGGGCGCTGCCTTCGAGTCAGGCGAGGTCACGAAACATTATCTGGCGCTGGTACGTGGCTGGCCGCCGGCCAACGGGCTGATTGAGCATCCTCTGGCACGCGACCCGGAGCGTCCTTCCGCAGGTCAGCTTATGCGGGCCGCGCGGACCCGCTGGCGCCTGCGCACCTGTTTTGAATGGCCATTCAGCATCGATACGCGGCATGCCAGTGCTCGCTACGCCCTGGTCGACATGACGCCCGAGACCGGACGCCGCCATCAGATCCGTCGTCACTTCAAGCACATCGGTCATCCGCTGGTCGGCGACAG
>CAIKZV010000583.1 GCA_903831925.1 uncultured Burkholderiales bacterium | reverse complement strand
GACATCGACCGTGCGGCCGGTCTGCATCCGCAATTCAACCGTGATGTGCGACCGCTGATTGTGTGCGCCGTAGTCGGAAATCGTCTTGGAACACGGGCACAGGCTGGTCACCGGAACGACGATTTTGATCGTCACCAGCGGCGCCTCGGGGCCGCCGTCGACCGACAGCGACAGGTCGTAGTCGAGCAGGCTCTGTACGCCCGATACCGGGGCGGTCTTGGTGATGAACAGCGGAAACCCCAGCTCGATACGACCGGTATCGGCCGCAAGCAAGCCCAACATTTCATGATGAAGCGGCACCAGCGCATCCAGCGACATGTCGCGCGCCCGGCTTTCGAGCAGGGCTACAAAACGCGACATATGGGTGCCCTTTTGCTCTGCGGGCAGCGCAACGAAAAGGTTCCAGACCGCGACAGACGGCACAGCGGCATCGCCGCTTTGCCACATCATCGGATAGCGCAGGCCGCGAACGCCCACCCGCTGGATCGGCTGGCTGCGGTGATCGATGCTGCCCTGGACATCGGGCATCGACGCATCGACCGAACCGGGCTGCATGACGCTCGGATCACGGGAATTCATCGGGGCTCCTGAAGGTAGTCAGACCGAGACTTTAGCGCAGCCGGGAAAAACCCTTCCGCGTCAGCGGGCGGCGACCAGCCGGGGAGCGGGTTCGCCTGTCCCGAGAAGATGGGCAAAACGCTCACTGATCGATTGGGCGATGCCTGCGCCATCGAGACCCTCGAGGCGCAGCAGCAGCGCCGGATCGCCATGGTCGATGAAGTGGTCTTTCAGACCAAGCTGCAGGGTCGGCACCGCCAGGCCCAGGGCCGCCATCGCCTCGAGGCATGCACTGCCGGCGCCACCGGCAACCGCATGTTCCTCGACGGTTACGAAGGCTTCATGGGTGAGCGCAAGCTCCCGGATCATGTCGGCATCGACCGGCTTGACCCAGCGCATGTTGACCACCGTCGCGTCGATCGACTCGGCTGCGGCAAGCGCCGGATGCAGCATCGAACCGAAGGCCAGGATCGCGATGCGACGGCCGCTGCGCCGCAGCTCTGCCTTGCCGAAGGGCAATCGCGTGAACTCCTTGCTGATGGCCGCGCCGACGCCCGAACCGCGGGGATAGCGCACGGCACTCGGCCCCTCATGGCAGAACGCGGTGTAGAGCATCTGACGGCACTCGTTTTCGTCAGACGGCGCCAGCACCACCATGTTCGGGATGCAGCGCAGGTAGGCCAGATCGTAGGCGCCCGCATGCGTCGCGCCATCGGCGCCGACCAGCCCGGCGCGATCGAGCGCGAAAACCACCGGCAGATTCTGGAGCGCAACATCGTGAATGAGCTGGTCGTAGCCACGCTGCAGGAAGGTCGAATAGATGGCGACCACCGGCTTGACCCCCTCGCAGGCCAGACCGGCCGCAAAGGTGACCGCGTGCTGCTCGGCAATCCCGACATCGAAATAGCGCTGCGGAAAGCGTCGCTCGAACTCGACCAGGCCCGACCCCTCGCGCATGGCCGGGGTCACGCCGACCACCCGCTCGTCGAGGGCTGCAATGTCGCAGATCCAGTCGCCGAAGATCTGGGTATAGGTGGGTGCACCCGGCGCCGACTTCTTGATGCCCTCGGCAGGATTGAACTTGCCGGGACCGTGATAAAGAATCGGATCGGCCTCGGCCAGCTTGTAGCCCTGGCCCTTGCGGGTAATGACATGCAGAAACACCGGGCCATGCATCTCGCGCAGGTTCTGCAGGGTGGGCACCAGTGCGTCGAGGTCGTGGCCGTCGATCGGGCCGAAATAGGTGAAACCGAATTCCTCGAACATCGTGGCCGGCACGACCAGCCCCTTGGCATGCTCTTCGAGGCGGCGCGCCAACTCATAAACCGGCGGCACCTTCGAAAGCACGCTGCGGGCGACATCGCGGGCCATCGAGACCTGACGACCCGACAGCACGCGCGCCAGGTATTTATTGAGCGCACCCACCGGCGGCGAGATCGACATGTCGTTGTCGTTCAGCACCACCAGCAGATCGATGTCGGGCGTGACACCGGCATTGTTCATGGCCTCGAAAGCCATGCCGGCAGTCATGGAGCCGTCGCCGATCACTGCCACATGACGGCGTCTCGACGGGCCCTTGTTCAGACCCTTGTTGCGCGACGCCACCGCCATGCCGAGCGCGGCCGAAATCGAGGTGGACGAATGCGCCGTACCGAAAGTGTCGTACTCGCTTTCGCTTCGCCGCGGGAAACCCGAAATACCGCCGTGCTGGCGCAGATGCGCCATGCCCTCGCGCCGCCCGGTCAGGATCTTGTGGGGATAGGACTGGTGTCCGACATCCCAGACGATGCGATCGGAGGGGGTATTGAAAACATAATGCAGCGCGATCGTCAGTTCGACCGTACCAAGATTGGACGACAGATGACCGCCGGTGCGCGAGACCGAATCGACGATGTAGTTACGCAGTTCGTCGGCGAGCGCAGGCAATTTCGCCCTCGACAGCCTGCGCAGTGAGGCGGGCTGGTCGATCGTCTCCAGAAGGGAATAGTCGGCTTTCATCTTGGTTGTCAGCACCTGTTATGACAGCATGATTTGCCTTGCGGCCTGCGCCGTCAAGAGCGACGCAACACGATCAGATCGGCCAGCTCGCCAAGGCGAGTGGCTCGCTCACCAAACGGCGCAAGTGCCAGATGAGCCCGATGGCGAAGCGACTCGGCAAGGTCGCGGGCGCCGGCCAGACCGAGCAGCGAAACATAAGTGGGTTTATTGGCCTGCGCATCCTTGCCGGCCGTCTTGCCAAGTGTCGTGGTGTCGGCTTCGACATCGAGGACGTCGTCGACCACCTGAAATGCCAGCCCCACGGCGGCGCAATACTCGTCAAGCAAGGCCTGCTCGGCGGCATCGGGCGACTTTCCGCAATACGCCCCAAGCCGCACCGAGACCGTCAGCATCGCGCCGGTCTTGCGCCGATGCATGTCTTCCAGCGCCTCGCGCGAGAGCGCATGGCCCACTGAAGCAAGGTCGATGGCCTGTCCGCCGGCCATGCCGATCGAACCTGCCGCATCGGCCAGTTCGCGGGTCATGGTGACCACATTGACCGGTGCAACACCACCCTGCAGCGTCGCCGCCACTGCCCTAAAGGCCAGCGCCTGCAGCGCATCGCCCACCAGCATCGCCAGGGCCTCGCCATAGGCGACATGCACCGTGGGTTTGCCGCGCCGAAGCACGTCGTTGTCCATGCAGGGCATGTCATCGTGAACCAGCGAATAGGCATGAATCAGCTCGACCGCGCAGCCCGCCTGGTCGAGCGCCGGTCGGGGAGCGCCGGTGATCTCGCCTGCGGCATGCACAAGCAGCGGGCGCACGCGCTTGCCGCCGGCCAGCACCGCATAGCGCATGGCGTCATGCAAAGGGGCCAGTGCACAGGCCGCGCCACCGGCGCTTGGCAACAGGCCATCAAGGCTGCTTTCGGTCGCCGCGAGCACCTGCGCCGACCAGTCCGCAAAGCTCAGGTTCGCCATCGTCATGCGTCGGGAAGACCATCGGCCTCGAAAGGCTTGAGCAGATCGCCTTCAAGCACCTTGACCTGCTGCTGCACGCGCGCGAGGCTTTCGCGGCAGACACCGACGAGCTCGGCGCCGCGACGATAAGCCTGCAGCGATTGTTCGAGCGGCAAGCCGCCGGACTCCATCTTCTGCACGATCGACTCGAGTTCGGCGAGCGCAGACTCGAATGAGACCGGAGGGGCAGGTGGTGAGAGGTCGGTATCGGGCATGAGGCCGATTTTAATTCAGATCGGATCAGCGCCCTAAAAGTGTCTGCATGCCAAATTGAGGGTATCCTTGCCGGCCCATTTTTAATGCTTATCAGGAGGACGAACCATGTCGGACATCGGGCGGCGGGCCCATCTGCAGCGATCTGCAGCCCAGCTACCGGTTTCGGCGTATTTCGACGAAGCGCTTCATAAGCGTGAACTCGAGATTCTGTTCAGGAACGGTCCCGGTTACATCGGACACGAACTCATCGTGCCCAATACTGGCGATTACTTCGCACTCCCGGCCGAGAAGGAGGGCCGGCTTCTCGTGCGGGGCGAACAGGGGATCGAACTCCTCTCCAATGTCTGCCGACACCGGCAGTCGGTGATGCTCAACGGCCGAGGCAACGCGAGCAACATCGTGTGCCCCTTGCATCGCTGGACCTACGACCTCGAAGGCCGCCTGCTCGGCGCGCCGCACTTCGAGCAGCAACCCTGCCTGAATCTTGGCCGCAGCCCGCTTCAGAACTGGAACGGGCTGCTGTTTTCAAGCAAGCGGGATGTCGCCGCCGACCTCGAACGAGCCGGTGTACGGGGCAAACTCAATTTCTCCGGCTACATGCTTGACCACGTCGAAGTGCACGAGTGCGCTTACAACTGGAAGAGCTTCATCGAGGTCTACCTCGAGGACTACCATGTCGAGCCTTTCCATCCCGGCCTGGGCAAGTTCGTCGAATGCGACGACCTCAACTGGGAATTTGGCGACTGGTGGTCGGTACAGACGGTCGGCGTCCACCAGGGACTGGGCAAACCCGGCAGTTCGATCTACCGGCGCTGGCACGAGCAGGTCCTTAAATATCGCAACGGCCAGCCGCCCGAGCATGGCGCCATCTGGCTGACCTACTATCCGAATGTGATGGTCGAGTGGTATCCGCATGTGCTGGTGGTCTCGCATCTGGTGCCTCGCGGCCCACGGCACACGACCAATATCGTCGAGTTCTATTACCCCGAGGAAATCGTGCTGTTCGAGCGTGAATTCGTCGAGGCCGAACGCGCCGCCTACATGGAGACCTGCGCCGAGGATGACGAGATCGCCTTGCGCATGGATGCCGGACGCAAGGTGCTGCTCGATCGCGGCGACAACGAGGTCGGCCCCTATCAGAGCCCGATGGAAGATGGGATGCAGCACTTTCACGAGTTCCTGCGCGCCAAACTCGGCCCTGAATGACGGCACTCAAGAGAGAGACGACAGACAATGAGCTGGACCACACTGATCAGCGCCGACGAACTGGCGCATGCCATCGACCATTGCATCGTGGTCGATTGCCGCTACGACCTGGCCAATCCCCGAGCCGGCGCACCGGCCTATGCGCAAGCGCATCTTCCGAGTGCCGTCTTTGTCGACATGGATACCCAGCTGTCGGCACCCAAATCAGGGAAAAACGGCCGTCATCCGATGCCCTCGAACGATGCGGTGCGCGCCCTGCTCGAATCGATCGGTCTGAACGACGACTCCCAGCTCGTGGTCTATGACGTGGGCGGAATGGCCTCCGGGCGTCTGTGGTGGATGACCCGCTGGATCGGCCATGAACGCGTGGCGGTGCTCGACGGCGGTCTGAAGGCCTGGGAACGCGCGGGCTTTCCGGTGACGGCCGAGACGAGCCCGGTGCGCCCGGCAGGTCGGCTGTCGGTTCGCGCCGCCCTCTCGACCCTGGTCGATTCGGACACTGTTGAGAAAGCCAGCGCAGGCGCTTCGCACGTGCTGATCGATGCCCGGGCGGCAGATCGGTTTCGCGGAGAAAACGAGACCATCGACCCGGTTGCCGGCCATATCCCGGGGTCGCTCAATCGACCCTGGAGCCTGAACCTGCGCGAGGACGGCCGTTTCAAGCCGGCACCCTTCCTGCGCGCCGAGTTCGAGGCTCTGCTGGCCGGACGCAATGCCAGCGAGGTGATCAACAGCTGCGGCTCGGGGGTGAGCGCCTGCCACAACATCCTGGCGATGACGCACGCCGGCCTGAACGGCGCGGCGCTGTATGGCGGATCCTGGAGCGAATGGGTCGCTGACCCCGGTCGACCGGTTGCCACCGGGCCCCAGGCCTGAAGCAGGCAAGCGCCGGCCGGCCGCCTGCGCGCACATGACCGGGGTCGGCAGCGCTGGGTCGACTGACTCAGTGCAGGTGAAACTGCGACGTCAACGCGGCAATCAATAGGACACCGGCGAACAGCATCACGATCTGCAGGGCCGATGCCCCCCGCTGACGCTCGCGGTGCATATCCGGAACCAGATCGGCCAGCGCGATGTAGATGAAACTGCTTGCGGCCAGCACCAGCACGAAGGGCAAGGCACCACGCGCCGAATCGAGCCAGTAGTAGCCCGCAACGCCGCCCACCACCGCCGACAGGCCTGCCAGCGTATTGAAGAGCAGGGCCCGCTTGCGTGAATAGCCGGCGTTGAGCAGCACAATGAAGTCGCCAACCTCCTGCGGAATTTCATGGGCCTCTATCGAGGCGGCCGTGAGCCAGCCAAGACGCTCGTCGGCCAGGAATGCCGCGGCAATCAGCACACCATCGGCCAGATTATGGATCGCATCGCCTACGAGAATGAGCGTACCCCCGGGGCCTGCCTCCCGGCGATCATGGCCGTGGTCATGATCATGACCGTCTGATTCGTGATGGTGGCTGTGACGAAAGACCGACGACTTTTCGAGCAGAAAAAAGCTCACCAGTCCGATCAGCAGGGCCCAGCACAGTGAATGAAGATCGGCCCCCGATTCGATGGCCTCGGGCAGCAGATGAAGCACGGCAGCCCCGAGCAGGACGCCTGCCGACAGGCTGACCATGCGCGGCACGAGCGACGACAGTGCGCCGAAGGACAACCATGCCGCAGCGCAGACTGACACCACCCCGGACAGCAGGGTTGCGGCAATGATCGAAGCGAGAATCAGAGGAACCACCGCAGACGTGACAATCGATCAGTATAACGAGCGGCGTTCAGTCGATCGTGGCACCGCTGCGCACGATGACCGGCTTCCAGCGCTTGAGTTCTTCCTGCATGAAGGCCGCAAACGCCTGCGGCGAATTGCCGACCGGATCCATATAGACCGCCCGCAGTTTCTCGACGGTTTGCGGATCTTTCAGGATCGCGACGATCTCGCGGTTGAGCCTGTCGATGATCGCCTGCGGCGTGCGGGCCGGCACGACGATACCGATCCAGGCGGTCGCTTCAATATCGGGAATGCCGGCTTCGCGAAAGGTGGGCACCTCGGGCATGAAGACCGAGCGCTCGGCAGTCGTCACCGCAAGCGCCCTGAGCTTGCCGGCCTTGACCTGCGG
>CAIKZV010000582.1 GCA_903831925.1 uncultured Burkholderiales bacterium | reverse complement strand
CTTGGTTGGCATTGGTTTGCTTGCGCTTGGTCTCGGCAGAAAAGCAGTCAAGGCCAAAGCCTGATTCAATCAGCCTTGGTAAAGAAAAAGCCCGCTTCGGCGGGCTTTTTCTTTGGCCGTTCGTATCCGCTTCGCCTGAGAAGTGTCGGATAGCTTTACACACGTCGGCTGACTTTAGTCAATCAAGTTTGGTAAGTGATTGATTTTGTGATGTATGACACGGTTGGCACTTAATTTGCTCTCGTTTTGGTGACTTT
Organism: uncultured Burkholderiales bacterium; assembly: GCA_903831925.1. GTDB lineage: Bacteria > Pseudomonadota > Gammaproteobacteria > Burkholderiales > Burkholderiaceae_E > UBA4615. The sequence goes on along the minus strand of CAIKZV010000582.1, from coordinate 4,246 downwards.
TATCACGCTTGGCACAGTTATTGGTAAAAGTCGCCGAGTGCAGTCGTCAATTTCAACTCACGCCCTGAAGGATCTGAAATGTCTATCTCGACCCAAGTTTTTCGTAAAAGTGCAATCGCGTTTGCATTCTCCGCTCTGGCCGGCGCCGCAGTCGCCGCGCCGATCAATGTCGGTTCCGTCGCGGTGCCTAGCCTCGGTAACCAACTTTCGAGCGTGACGGCTCAAGGTCTGTCACAGGTTTATTTCTTCAACCTGACTGGGAACCCGGGCTCGTTGTCGGCTTCCTACAATTCTGATCCGATTGATAGCAGCCTGGCCGGCAAGTTCTTCATGTCCGACTCCACCGGCGTCCTTGGTACCCAACTAGCTTCTTTCGGTGCGAACAGCAATGGCAATGTGGCGCTCAGCTACGGCGCAATCACCAGCGGCTATTACGCTTTCCAGTTCACGTCGACTTCGCCTACCGCGATCACCTATTCGGGCCAGTTCTCAGCTCGTGTTCCGGCTCCCGCTGCGCTGGGCCTGGTCAGTCTGGGTCTGGTTGGTCTGGGTCTGTTCAGCCGCCGCCGCGCAGTCTGATTTTCGGCTGCCTTTGAGCATGCCTCCAAAGAAAAGCCCGCTCAGGCGGGCTTTTTTTCGTCTGAACTGCGCTTCGAATCCCGAAGCGCCCGACTCGCTCAAACCCCGAGCAGGTCCACTTCAAACAACAGCGTCGCATTCGGCGGAATCACGCCGCCAGCGCCGCGCGCGCCATAGCCAAGATCGGCAGGGATGATCAGGCGACGCGTGCCGCCCACTCGCATGCCCTGCACGCCTTCGTCCCAGCCGCTGATGACCTGCCGCGCGCCGAGGCCGAATTCAAACGGCGATCCGCGGTCCTTGCTCGAATCGAACTTGCGTCCGGCCGCGCCGTCGACATACAGCCATCCGGTGTAGTGGACCTGCGCGGAACAGCCGGCAGTGGCTTGCGGGCCGTCGCCGACGACGACATCTTCAATCTGCAGACCCGACGGGGTGGTGGTGTAGGCCATTTTCTGGGGCTCCTGTGGTTGGCGCGCGCAAGATATCACGCCTGACTCGAGCGATCACCCTCTGGGGCGTTCCGGTCTGATCGGAATGCCGAATTAACTAACGCTGCAGCGCTTTTTCGTAGCGCTCGCGCAATTCAGTCAATTCATTGAGCACCGCCAATGGAAAACCCTGGCGAGTTACCCGGCTCTCGAAGGTCAGTTCCTCGAAGACATTGCGCATTGCCTTCGGATTTGGCCAGTTCGCGGCAAATTTCTCGATCAGGTGGGGATAGTCGCGGGCGGTCTGCTCAAGCAATCCGGCCGGCAACTGATCAAGCAGCGCCTGAGCTTCAGGCGACGGGCCATTTCGGCCGAAGCCTGGGTTGCGCAGTGCGGTCCATCGGGCATCGAGCTCTGCGTCGGGTTTCGGGTAATAAACCTTATTTTCAGGCGCCCCGATACGCGAGTCGCGATCGGCTTTGCCAGCGCCCGACTCTGATGTCCATCGTCTGAGAGGATTGAAGCCCATTTGTACTGCCCTTGCCTGTCCTACTGACTGTTCTGCGCCGGGGATACAATCCGAGGCCTCGAGAAAAATGCTCAATTTCGCTTCTTTTGCCCAGGAAACCTGTCACATGACCGACCACTTCATCGCCCGACCCGCTGCCGTTCTGAGGGGCTCGATCAGGGTGCCTGGCGACAAATCGATCTCCCACCGATCGATCATGCTGGGAGCGATTGCCGACGGCACCACCCAGATCGAAGGATTCCTCGAGGGGGCGGATGCGATTTCCACCATGAATGTATTCCGTGCTTTGGGGGTCGCGATCGAAGGGCCGCTCAATGGTCAGGTTTCGGTGACCGGTGTCGGTCTGCACGGACTTAAGCGGCCTGCGTCAGACCTCGACTGCGGCAATTCCGGCACGTCGATGCGCCTGCTCTCCGGTCTTCTTGCCGGGCAGGCCTTCGACTCCTGTCTGATTGGCGATGAGAGTCTGTCCAGGCGCCCGATGAAGCGGGTTACCGATCCGCTCGCCGCCATGGGCGCGAGCATTCGCTCGCAAGATGGCCGCCCCCCCTTGCGGATCAGCGCTGCGGGCAAGCCCTTGAAGGCGATTGACTATGTCATGCCGATTGCCAGTGCCCAGGTGAAGTCCTCGCTGATGCTTGCCGGGCTCTATGCCGAGGGCACCACCCGCGTGACCGAGCCTGCGCCCACCCGCGATCACACCGAGCGCATGCTGACCGCCTTCGGCGTGAAGGTCGAGGTCAACGGGCCGGTCATCAGCCTGCAGGGCGGCCAGCGCCTGACTGCCACTCACATCGACGTGCCGGCCGACATCTCCTCGGCGGCCTTTTTTCTGGTGGCGGGTGCAATCGCCACCGATGCCGATCTGCTGATCCGCCATGTCGGCATCAACCCGACCCGCACCGGCGTCATCGACATCCTGAAGCTGATGGGCGCCGACTTGACGCTCGAAAACTCGCGCATCGTCGGCGGCGAACCGGTGGCCGACCTGCGCATTCGCTCTTCCGAGCTGCGCGGTATCGATGTGCCGCCCGAGCTGGTGCCGCTGGCGATCGACGAATTTCCGGTGCTTTTCGTTGCGGCGGCCTGTGCACACGGGCGTACCGTGGTCACCGGGGCCGAAGAGTTGCGGGTCAAGGAGTCCGACCGGATCGCGGTGATGGCCGAAGGCCTGGCCAGGCTGGGCATCGAGGCCACTCCAACGCCGGACGGCATCATCATCGAGGGGCGCGGCTCGCAGCCGGCAGTGTTCTCGGCAGGTGAGGTCGACTCGCACGGCGATCATCGTCCGGCGATGGCCTTTGCGGTCGCCTCCCTGCGTGCCGCCGGTCCGATCACGATCAGAGATACTGTCAACGTGGGGACATCCTTCCCTAACTTCGTTGAACTTGCAATAACGGTCGGTATTGATCTTGAAAAACGCAAGTGACGAGATGCCGTCCGAGCAGGGCAAAGACCATGCGTCGATGTCGGCGCTCGATGCCCGACAAGCCCTGGTCCTGACCATCGACGGCCCGACCGCCTCGGGTAAGGGCACGATTGCCCAGCGGGTGGCGCAGGCCCTCGGTTTTTACTATCTCGACAGCGGGGCGCTCTATCGCGTGACCGCGCTGGCAGCGACCCGCGCTGGCGTCAACCTCGACGATGCCTCCGCGCTGGCTGCCATCGGCGCCCACCTGCCGGTTCGCTTCGAGCCAGACGGACGCGTCCTGCTGGCCGGTGACGATGTCAGCGATGCGATACGCACCGAGCAGGCCGGCCAGGCCGCCTCGCGGGTGGCGGTGCACCCGGCGTTGCGCGATGCGCTGCTGGCGCTGCAAAGGGGCTTTCAGCATGCGCCGGGCCTGGTCGCCGACGGGCGCGACATGGGCACGGTCGTGTTCCCGCAGGCGGCGCTCAAGGTCTTTCTGACCGCCACCCCCGAGTCCCGCGCCGATCGTCGGTATAAGCAGTTGATCGAAAAGGGTATTTCTGCTAACCTCATGGCCCTTTTGCAGGATCTGCAGCAGCGTGATGCGCGCGACCAGTCGCGCGCGGTTGCACCGCTCAAGCCTGCGCAGGGCGCGTACGTGCTCGATTCAACCGGCCTCGATGTCGACCAGACGGTCGAACAGGTCCTGAGTCGCTGGGCGGCGCGCAGGTAGCGATCGTCGTGTCGCCCGGGCCCGCGCCCGGTTTTCGCCCGCTCGCATTGTCATCAACACCGCCAGATCCCTGGGCCTGTTTTTCGTTTTGCGGCAGTCCTTGTGACCGGGCGAGATCCACACTGGAAGTCAATTTTGAACACAGTTGCCATCCCTGAAACCGAAAGTTTTGCGGCCCTTTTTGAAGAGTCGCTGTCCAAACAGGAAATGCGCCAGGGCGAGGTCATCACCGCCGAAGTTGTGCGCATCGACCACAACTTCGTGGTCGTCAATGCCAGCCTGAAATCAGAAAGCTTCATCCCGATTGAAGAATTCCACGACGACCGTGGTCAGCTCGATGTCAACATCGGCGACTTCGTCTCGGTGGCGATCGATTCGCTCGAAAACGGCTACGGCGAAACCCGCCTGTCGCGCGACCGCGCCAAGCGCCTCGCCGCCTGGGTCAATCTCGAGCGCGCGCTCGACGATGGCGAGCTGGTGAGCGGCACCATCACCGGCAAGGTCAAAGGTGGCCTCACGGTCATGACCAACGGCATCCGCGCCTTCCTGCCGGGTTCGCTGAT
>CAIKZV010000581.1 GCA_903831925.1 uncultured Burkholderiales bacterium | reverse complement strand
GGTGCGCGCCAGTGCCAAGGCAGGCCCGGCACCCTGGTATGGACTGGCCAGCATCGCAGCCGCGCAGCGCGACTGGGCGCGCTTCGATACCGCGATCGCGCAGGCCAGAGCCCAGAACGGCGCCGATCATCCTTACTTTGACCGGCTCGCTGCCAGTGCGAAGCTGGCTCAGGGTGATGCCGCCGGTGCGGCCGAACTGGCGCGAAAGGGTCTTGATCGATTCCCGGATGCACGAGGGCTTTGGCGGATCTACGGCGAGTCCCTGATCGCGGCCGGCAAATCCGCCGACGCGGCGCGGGTCTTGCGTGACGAGATCGCCATCTGGCGCTCGGACGCGCGCTTGTGGGATCTGCTGTCGCAGGCGGAAGGCAAGCTCAACCATCGCGCCGATGCCCATCTCGCCGCGGCCGAGCGCTATGTGCTGCTCGGATCACCGCTGATGGCGGTCGAGCAGCTCAGGCTGGCGCAGCGCGCAGGCGATACCGACTTCTATACCGCGTCGGTCATCGACGCGCGACTGCGCGAGCTTGAGCCCGACGCGCGCCGCGAAATCGAGGACTCCCGCCAGGGAATGCGCTAAGTGCGCCGTGTCAGCGCGCTCTGTCGGCGGGCGGCTCAACGAGGTCGCGGATCGAAACCGAAGGCGATCGAAGGTGGCGCATTCAGCGGCTCGATCGCATGTTCGCCAAGCAGGCGCAACACCGCTGCCGGCGCACTCGGCTGTGCTGACTCGCTCAGGCTCAGATCGAGCGCACCCAGGTCGCGATCATCGATGCATCCCGGACCGAGATCGGACATCAGCCAGACGTTGCCGGCCTCGTCGGTGGCAACCTGCGTGATTACGGCCACCGGATAGCCGGTGTGAGTGATCAGGGACTGCGTCGGCGCCTCGCCCATGACCCGGAAGTAGAGCGGCGCGAGGTCGAGGTCGACATAGACCCGTTGCGGGCCGTTCTGCCAGGCCCATCGCCCCTGCTCGTTGACGCGGTAATTGCGGCCGATGAAGTCGACGATCGGCGGACTGGTGATTTCACTGCCCGACCCATGCAAGGCCTCATCGAAACCCGGCGCACCCCGGTCGATCAGCATCCAGCGCCCGCGGCGGTCAAGCCGCAGCCAGCCGAACATCGCGGGTACGTTCGGCCAGCGGCTCATCGCCTTCTGTACCAGATCATCAAGCGGCAATTGCGCCTCCTGTAGCGGCATTGAAGTGCGCGAAGAGTTGCCTGGAAAGCCAGTCGAGCCTTCCGGGCGGTGCGCCCCGCAAAAACCCGACATGGCCCCCTTCTTGTGGATAGTGCAATTCGACGGCCGCCGAGACTTCGGCTGGCCGGGCAAGGGCTTGCACCGGCAGGAAGGGATCGTTCAGGGCATTGATGATCAGTGTGGGCACCGCGATGCCGCCCAGAAACTGCCGGCACGACGATCGCTGCCAGTAGTCCATGGCACTCTTGAAGCCATGCAGCGGTGCGGTCACCAGTTCGTCGAACTCGAAAAAATCGCGACTCGAGGCGACCTGTTTCGCATCGAACAGACCGGGGTGGCGCTCGAGCATGGCCACGCTCTTGCGTCGCAGCGTGACCAGAAAATTCAGTGCATAAAGGCGGTTGAAGCCCCGTGACAGGCGGATCGCACCGGCGTGCAGATCCTGGGGCGGCGAGACCGCCGCTGCTGCCGCAACAAAGCCTGCTGCATTGCCGCGTTCGCCCAGCCACTTGAGCAGGACGTTGCCGCCAAGCGAGATGCCCACCGTCAGCAGGATGCCGGATGAGCCATCCTGGGTGCGGCGCGCCGAAATACGTCGAAGCACCCAATCGGCTTCGTCCGAATCGCCCGAGTGGTAAGCGCGTGGCATCCGGTTGAGCTCGCCGCTGCAGCCCCTGAAATGGATCACCACACCATCGCAGCCGCGATCATTCGCGGCGGCCATCAGGGTGCGTGAATAGTGGCTGTTCGAATTGCCTTCGAGGCCATGAAAGAGGGCGAGCAAGGGTCGCGGCACCGACCGCGCTGCGTCGTCGCGATCAAGGAGTGCCCAGTCGAGGTCGATGAAGTCGCCATCAGGCGTATCCCAGCGCTCCCGGCGATAGGCGGGCAAG
>CAIKZV010000580.1 GCA_903831925.1 uncultured Burkholderiales bacterium | reverse complement strand
CGCCACTCGGGATGGCACGATTCAAGCCGTTTGGCTTGTATTCGAGGTCGCACGGTGGTGTCCTCGCTTTTCCGGCTAACATCCGAGATCGACAACCAGCGGTTCTCTATCGACGCCGCTGCTCGCCGCAATCTTCCCACTCGGCCCGACCCGCCAATATTCATGCGCATTCTGATCAGCAACGACGACGGTTATTTCGCCCCCGGGCTGGCGGCACTTGCGCGCGAACTGCAGGCATTTGCGCAGGTCACGGTAGTGGCGCCTGAGCGTGATCGCTCGGGTGCCTCCAACTCGCTGACCCTCGATCGGCCGCTGTCGGTCCGAACCGCAGCCAGCGGCTTTCATTACGTCAATGGCACACCGACCGACTGCGTTCATATCGCCATCACCGGCCTGCTCGATCATCGCCCCGATCTGGTCGTGTCGGGCATCAACGACGGTGCCAACATGGGTGACGACACCATCTACTCCGGCACGGTCGCCGCTGCCATGGAAGGTTTTCTGCTCGGCGTGCCGGCAATCGCCTTTTCGCTGAGTCACCGGGGTCACGAGCATCTCGACAGCGCAGCGCGCGTGGCGCGCGAGGTCGTGCAGCGCTTCATCGACAATCCCTATCCTGCGCCGGGGCCGGTGCTGCTCAACGTCAATATTCCCAATCGTCCTTATGATCAGATCGGACCGCGTGTCGCGACCCGACTCGGCAAGCGTCACCACGCCGAAGAAGTCATCAAGGCGCGCAATCCGCGCGGTGACCTGATTTACTGGATCGGGCCGGCGGGCAGCGCCAAGGATGCTGGCCCCGGGACTGATTTTCATGCGGTCGCGGCCGGGCAGGTGTCTGTCACGCCGCTGCATATCGATCTGACCGCCACATCGCTCGCCGACGCGACCCGCAATTGGCTGGCGTCGTAGGCGCCCCCTCGGGCGGCGGACTGACCTCCGACCGGGCGCGAGCCCGGATGGTGGAGGCCCTGCGCGCGCAGGGTGTACGAAGCGATCTGGTTCTGACCGCAATGGGCAAAGTTCCGCGACATGCCTTTATCGAATCGGGGCTGGCCAGTCGGGCCTATGAAGATATGGCTTTGCCGATCGGGCAGGGCCAGACCATCTCGAAGCCGACCACGGTGGCACGGATGATCGAATTGCTCGCCCGCGATCGGCCGGCTGTTGAACTGCGAACCGCAAAGGTGCTGGAGGTTGGCACCGGATGCGGATACCAGGCGGCGGTGCTGGCCCATGTTTTCGGCGAAGTGGTCTCGATCGAACGGCTGCGTTGGCTGCATGAGGCGGCGCGAACCCACATCCGGCCAATGCGACTGCCGAACCTGCGTCTGGTCTTTGGCGACGGTTGGCAGGGCGTCGAGGCGGCTGCGCCCTACGATTCGATCATCCTGGCCGCGGCCGGGGACGCGATTCCCGAGCCGCTGCTGCTGCAGATGGCCATTGGCGGGCGCCTGGTTGCGCCGGTGCAGACCGGCGCTGCCGGGACGCAGGCACTGCATCAGGTCGACCGTACCGGTCGCGACGATTGGTCCCTGACGGTGCTTGACGCGGTACGATTCGTGCCGCTGCGACGCGGGACTCACTGAAAGCCCCAACAGCGCCGATAGCGCCGAAGCTCCGATAGTCTGATAGACCCGATCATCCTGAAGCCTCTTTGCGCCAAGACTCCATGCTGCTTTCGTCACGCCCCGGATTGCATGATCGTCGTTGTCTGAGCGGCGCACTGGTCGCCTTGACGGTCAGCCTTCTCGCTGCTTGTTCAAGCGGGCCGCCGGCACCGATCGTTTCGCGCACATCGCCGGGTTCCGCAACCGCAACGACTGCGGCAGCCGCGGGGAACGCTTCGGCCCGTCCTGCGACGCCCGCTGCACCCAGTGTGTCCGCGCCGCGCCCGACACCGGATGTCGCAGGCGCTCAGTCGGCGCCGGTTCGCAGCGGGTCGATCGATTCAAAGGCAATCGAGTCGCGTCCCCTCGGATCGACGCCGGCGACGCCTGCAGCACCGGCAAGCGGCGCAACCGCGTCAGGTGCAGCAACGCCAGGCGTCTCGACAGGCGCGCCTGCACCAGTGAAGCCGACCCCGCCGGTCGAGGCCGCCAAGACCGAGATCGAATGGGGCTGGCCGTCGGCCGGGCGTGTGGTTCAGACCTTCGACGATTCGAACAGCAAAGGCATGTCGTTTGCCACCACAACCGGTGAATCGGTTCTGGCTGCCGCAGACGGTCGGGTGATTTTCAGTGGCATTGGTCCGCGCGGTTACGGCAATCTGGTGATTGTCAAACACACGAACGATCTGCTGTCGGTGTATGCGCACAATCGCTCGCTGCTGGTCAAGGAAGGTGCCACGGTCAAGCGCGGTCAGAAGATTGCCGAGGCGGGCGACTCATCCGGCGGTACCCAGCGGCTTCATTTCGAAATTCGTCAGCAGGGCAAGCCGGTCGATCCGGCCAAATTCCTGCCCAAGCGCTGAGCAGGTTTCGCGATGGCCGCCACCCTGGTATTCGACATCGAAACGATTCCCGATGTCGCCGGGCTTCGGCTTGCCTGGGGTCTTGCGGGTGACGATGACGCGGTCGCCCAGGCGGCCTTCGAACGACGGCGCGAGCAGACCAATGGCAGCGATTTTCTCCCGCTTCATCTGCATCAGATCATCGTTATCTCCATGCTGATGCGCGATGCCGACGGTCTGCGGGTGAAGTCACTCCATGGCGGGCCGGGCGAAGAAGGGCGACTTATCCAGGCATTTTTCAGAACGATCGAGAAATATTCGCCCAATCTGGTCTCCTGGAACGGCAGCGGATTCGATCTGCAGGTGCTCCATTACCGCGGCCTGATCCACAAGGTTCAGGCACCGCGCTACTGGGATCAGGGCGATGACGACCGCGATTTTCGCTACAACAACTACATCAGCCGCTACCACTCCCGGCATACCGACCTGATGGATCTGACCGCGCTCTATAACGGCAGGGCGAATGCGCCTCTCGATCAGTTGGCGCGTCTGTGCGGGTTTCCCGGCAAGCTTGGCATGGATGGCGCCCAGGTCTGGCCGGCCTGGCGCCAGGGGCGACTTGATGAAATTCGCGATTACTGCGAAACCGATGTGGCCAATACCTGGCTGCTGTGGTGTCGGTTTCAACTGATGCGAGGCGCGTTCGATCTGGCCCAATACGAGGCTGAAATCGCGCACACCCGCAGCACTCTTGAAGGTCTGGAAGGAAAACATTGGCAAGAGTTCGTAACGCAGTGGCCCCGTTGACCCTGCGCCTCGAGATCGATTCGCTCGATCTCGATGCCAACGGGGTTGCGCGACATGACGGTAAGGTGGTTTTTGTCCGGGGGGCCCTCACCGGCGAAACCGTCACTGCCCGGGTCGTGCGTCGCAAGCCCAGCTATGAAGTGGCCGAGGTCGAAACCATCGAACGCGCGAGCGCACAGCGCGTGCAGCCCCGGTGCCCGAATTTCGGCATCTGCGGCGGCTGTTCGATGCAGCATGTCGAGCCGCGTGCCCAGGTCTCGATCAAGCAGCGTGTGCTCGAGGACACCCTGTGGCACATCGGCAAGGTGCGGTCCGAAACGATGCTTGCGCCGATTGTGGGTCCGACCTACGGTTATCGTTATCGTGCCCGGCTGTCGGTTCGCCATGTACCCAAGAAGGGTGGCGTCCTGGTCGGGTTTCACGAGCGCGGATCCAGTTATGTCGCCGACATGCGCGAATGCCATGTCCTGCCGCCGGCTGTCTCGGCATTGCTCGTGCCGCTTCGCGAACTGGTGGGTGGGATGTCGCTGCGAGATCGCTTGCCTCAGATCGAGGTGGCCCATGGCGAGACCCATATCGAACTCGTCCTGCGGGTATTGCAGCCACCAACCGATGCTGATCTGACGCTGTTGCGCGAGTTTTCAGCTCATCACGGTGTGGCCCTGTGGCTTCAGTCCTCGGGCCCGGATTCGATTGAATACCTGTGCGGACCGGCGGGTTCGCGCTCAACGCTTCACTACGCATTGCCCGAATTCGGCGTGATCATGCCGTTTCGACCGACCGATTTCACGCAGGTCAACCATGCCATCAATGCCACGCTGGTCGGCCGCGCAGTGCGTCTGCTCGATGCCCAGGCTAACGAACGCGTCGCCGACCTTTTCTGCGGGCTGGGCAACTTCACGCTGCCCCTTGCGACCATGGCCGCCGAGGTCGTCGGTATCGAGGGCAGCAAGGCGCTTGTCGAGCGAGCCCGCGAGAATGCGCTGGTCAATGGCTTGCAGCTCAAGGCGAGCTTTCAAGCAGCGAATCTTTTTGAACTCACTGCGCAAGCCTGGCAGTCGCTGGGCGCCTTCGATCGGCTTCTGATCGACCCGCCGCGCGAGGGGGCCCATGCGCTGGTTCAGGCGCTGATCGCCCCGGGGTCGATCAGGCCCCGTCGGATCGTCTATGTCTCGTGCAACCCAGCCACATTGGCTCGCGATGCCGCCATCCTGATTCATGAAGGCGGACTGGTGCTGCGAGCCGCCGGGGTGATCAACATGTTTCCGCACACCTCGCATGTCGAATCGATTGCGGTTTTCGAGCCGCCGAACTGACCAAAAAAAACCGCCCCGAAGGGCGGTCTTGAGTCTGGCCACACTATGCGGCCGCTGCTGCTGCTGCGTCAGTCGCGATCGCCGCCGAAGATGCCCAGCAGCGCGAGCAGGTTCGAGAAAACGTTGTAGACGCTGAGATAGACGCTGAGGGTTGCCGTCACATAGTTGGTCTCGCCGCCGCGCATGACGCGCTGCAGATCGACCAGGATGAAGGCCGAAAAGATCCCGATCGCCAGCAGCGAGATGACCACCATCAGTGCCGGCATCTGCAACCAGATGTTTGCCACGCCGGCCAGCAGGATCATGATCATCCCGATGAACAGGAATTTGCTCATGTTGCTGAAGTCGCGCTTGCTGACCGTGGCAATGGTTGCCATTGCGCCGAAGATGACCGCAGTGCCGCCGAATGCGGTCATGATCAGCTGCGCGCCGTTGCTGAACCCCAGTATGTGGCCGATCATGCGCGACAGCATCAGCCCCATGAAGAAGGTAAAGCCCAGGAGTAGCGCAACGCCGATGCCGCTGTTTTTATACCGCTCGATCGCGTAGAAAAAGCCAAAGGCAATCGCCATGAAGGCCATGAAGCCAATCAGCGGGCTTTCCTGAAAGAACGAAAACCCGGTCGATACGCCGATCCAGGCGCCGAGCACCGTCGGAACCATCGACAGTCCGAGCAGTGCATAGGTATTGCGCAGCACCCGATTGCTCGAGGTGCCGACAAGGCCGCCATTGCTGCCATACGGCAGCGACGGGTTTGAATTGCGTTCGTAAGCCATGGTGACTCCGATCTCCAAAGGTGTGGGCGCAGGATGCGCGTGTGCGGAATGTAGGGGAGGGCACCGCATCTTTCAACCCGGCTGATCATGGGGGTATCAAATAAATTCCCCCGATCGATTCAAGATGGCGTCTGTCAGCGGTCGCGATGCCCGCCTATGGTAGACTAGCGAGTTAAGGTTTAATCGATAACCTGTACGCTAACTCACTCATTTACAAGCAATTTTTCGGAGCGAAAATGGCTTTAGAACGAACTCTTTCCATCATTAAACCCGACGCAGTCGCCAAGAATGTCATCGGCCAGATTTATTCCCGCTTCGAGTCTGCCGGGATGAAGATCGTCGCGGCGCGCTTCACCCATCTGTCGCGTGGCGAGGCTGAGGCCTTCTATGGCGTGCATCGCGAGCGGCCGTTTTTCAAGGATCTGGTCGATTTCATGGTGTCGGGCCCGGTCATGATCACGGTTCTCGAAGGCGAGGGTGCCATTCAGAAAAACCGCGACCTGATGGGCGCCACCGATCCCAAGAAGGCTGCCGCGGGGACCATCCGTGCCGATTTCGCCGACAGTATCGACGCCAATGCGGTACACGGTTCTGACGGTGTTGATACCGCATCGGCCGAGATCGCTTTTTTCTTTGCCGGGATGAACGTCTACAGCCGATGACTGAAGGCAGCGCCATCGATCGTATCGACCTGCTTGGGCTTGATCGCTCGGCGATGGTCGGGCTGTGCCGTGAGTGGGGTGAAAAGCCCTTTCGCGGCCAGCAGTTGATGCGCTGGCTGCACCGGCGTTTCGAGTCCGAGTTCGACTCTATGACTGATTTGGCGAAAGGTTTTCGCCAGACCCTGTCCGAGCGCGCGAAAGTCAGTGCGCCGCCGGTCATCTCTGATCACCTGTCGGCTGACGGCACTCGGAAATGGCTGCTCGACGTCGGTCAGGGCAATGCGGTCGAGACCGTGTTCATTCCCGAATCGGGGCGCGGCACGCTGTGCGTCTCGACGCAGGCCGGCTGCGCGGTGAACTGTCTCTTTTGCTCAACCGGCAAGCAGGGGTTTGCCCGCAACCTGTCGGCAGGCGAGATCGTCGGGCAGCTGTGGCTCGCCAATCGCCTGGTCGGGGCTCGCAAAGCGGCGCTGGCAGATCCCGACGACGAGCAAGCCGATGATCATGATCGGGCGGTCACCAATGGTGTCTTTATGGGGATGGGCGAGCCGCTGCTCAATTACGAGCCGACGCTCGCGGCCATCCGGATCATGCTCGACGATCATGGCTACGGTTTGTCGCGTCGGCGCGTGACGGTATCAACCTCGGGGGTGGTGCCCATGATGGATCGCCTGCGCGATGATCAGCCGGTCGCGCTGGCGGTGTCCTTGCACGCCCCGAACGACGTGCTGCGTGATCGCCTTGTGCCGCTCAATCGCAAATACCCGCTCGCCGAGCTGATGGCGGCCTGCCGCCGGTACCTCGAGCGGGCGCCTCGCGACTTCATCACCTTCGAATACGTCATGCTCGACGGCGTCAATGATGGCGACGAGCACGCCGGGCAGCTGCTTGATCTTGTGCGAGACGTCCCGTGCAAATTCAATCTGATCCCGTTCAATCCGTTTCCGGCGGCCGGACTGGGACGTTCGTCGCCCGAGCGGATTCGCGGATTTGCGGCGCGCCTGGCCGATGCCGGCATCGTGACGACCGTCCGGCGGACCCGCGGAGACGATATCGATGCGGCTTGCGGGCAGCTGGCGGGCGATATTCTCGACCGGACGCGGCTGGTGCAGCGTACCGAGCGCAGTCCGATCATGATGGAACGGGTCTGAGAGGGTCCGGGTGCGCACAGTGATCAAGCGTGAATCACGATCGCCGGCGGGTCGGCCTGTCGCCATGGTGGCGCTGTGGCGAGGTGTGGCGGCTGCGTCTGTCCTGCTCGCCTGTGCCTGGATGACGGCCTGCACGACCGTCGAGCAGTCGCGCAAAGTGGTCGACGACAATGCCTCCACCGTGACCGATACCCGGACGAGTCGACGCGATGCCGCAGCGGCCCAGCGGGCGGAGGCCCGAGCTGCCGATCTGGTTCCCGGGGCACCGAAGGTCGAAACCGATGTGTCGCGGCGAGCTCAGATCAGAATTGATCTGGCGGCCGGCTACTATCAGCAGCGCGCCTTTGCGCCGGCACTCGAAGAATTGCGGGCTGCGCTGGCGATCGATGCCAACAGCGCTCAAGCCTACGGCATGCTGGGGCTGGTCTACATGGAGCTGGGTGAACAGGCGCGGGCCGAAGATGGGTTTCGACAGGCCCTGAAGATCGCTCCGGAAGATTCCGATCTCCTCAACAATTACGGCTGGTTTCTTTGCCAGACTGGGCGGGCAGATCAGGCGCTGCCGCAGTTTCAGGCCGCCTTGAAAAATCCGCTCTATGCCACACCGGCGCGACCCTTGCATAACGCCGGCATCTGTTCGTTGAGGATCGGCGATCAGGTTGGGGCCGAGTCCTATTTTCTGCGGTCATTCCAGATTGATCCGCGCAATCCTGTAGCGATGTACAACCTTGCCGAAATCAATCTGAAGCGAGGCGATCTCGATCGGGCGCGCTTCTATTCACGCCGTCTGCTCGATACCTATCCGCCGAGTGCAGAAACGCTCTGGCTGGCGATCCGAATCGAGCGAAAGGGCAGCGACCGCGACAGTTTCAACAGTCTGTCGGCGCAGCTTCGCCGGCTTTTCCCTGGCTCCCGTGAAGCGGAGTTATTGCAGCGTGGGGCTTTCGATGGTTGATTCCCTCGACTCGTCGCAGCATCCGATGTCGGGTGTTCCGTCTGTTGGTTCACCCGCCGAGCTTGCAGGTGCGCGCGAGCAGCGCGGCTGGTCGCAGGCCGATGTTGCCCAGCGGCTCAAGTTGCGGGTGCGCCAGCTTGACGCGCTAGAGCGCGGCGATTGGGAGGCCTTGCCGGGCCGGGCATTCATTCGCGGCACCTTACGGGCCTATGCAAGGCTGCTCGAGGTCGACATCGATCCGCTGCTGAAGGTCGTGGGCGGGTTTGCGCAAGCCGAAGAGTTGCGCCCTTCTGCATCGCTTGGCACGCAGATGCCGCGCTCGGGCGGGTTCGGTTTTGATGGCGATACCCGCAGCAATCGATTGCCGTGGGCGCTGCTCGGCGTGCTGGGTGTCATCGCGCTGGCGGTTTTTTTCGGTCGGGACGGCGAGATCGCCAAGCCCTCGCAGTGGTTTGGTGCGCCCCCTGCGGCGACACCCTCCAGTGCAGCGAAGCCTCCGGCAGCAGGCGGTTCTTCGCCGGCTGATTCGCCGGCTGATTCGTCTGGCGCAACGCAGGCAACGCCAGTGCCAACCGATGCGTCTGCGGCGCCTTCATTGCTCGTTCCGGGGCCTAAGCTTGTCAACGAGAATCCGACGCAGGGTGTGACCGGTGCCGCTGGCGCGGCGCCTGATGCGTCAGCCGCCTCGTCTGCCGAGCCCGCTCGCTCACCGTCGACCCTGCGCGTTACCGTCAGGCAGGATGCCTGGATCGAGGTCAGGCAGGCAGACGGTCAAACCGTTTTCAGCGCGATCGTCAAGCCTGGGGCGCCGGTCGATATTGATGCCAAGAAGCCGGTGTCGCTGGTCATCGGCAATGCGAATCAGGTCAGTCTCGAATTCGAGGGCAAGCCCTTCGATTTCAAGTCGCAGACCGTCATGCCCAACAACATTGCGAAGGTAAAACTGCCGTGACCAATGCTCCGTCAGATCCCGCCGGCTTCGAGGGACGTCCCATGCCGGTCGGACCGCTTGCGCGTCGGCTATCGCGCCAGGTCGAGATTCGCTGGGGCAATCGTGTCGTGCGCGTCGGTGGTGATGCGCCGGTCGTTGTGCAGTCAATGACCAATACCGATACCGCCGATCCGATTGCCACGGCGATTCAGGTGAAGGCGCTGGCGCAGGCCGGATCAGAGCTTGTCCGAATTACCGTCAATTCCCCTGAGGCTGCTCGGGAGGTCATCACCCTTCGCGAGCAACTCGACCGGATGGGCGTGGATGTGCCGCTGGTGGGCGATTTTCATTACAACGGCCACAAGCTGCTGACCCAGTACCCCGACTGCGCCAGAGCGCTCTCCAAATACCGCATCAATCCCGGCAATGTCGGCACATCGAGCCGTCGCGACGGCAATTTTGCGCAGATGATCGAAGTGGCCGCGATGCACGGCAAACCGGTTCGCATCGGCGTCAACTGGGGCAGTCTCGACCAGTCCCTGCTGGCCAGACTGATGGACGAAAATGCCGCCCGCGCCAAGCCCTTCGATGCAATGCAGGTCATGCGCGAAGCGCTGGTCACCTCGGCCATCGACAGCGCCATCCAGGCCGAATCGCTCGGTCTGCCGGGCAACGCCATCATCCTGTCGGCCAAGGTGTCGAATGTTCAGGACGTGGTGGCGGTCGACCGTGAACTTGCACGACGTTGCGATTACCCTTTGCACGTTGGCCTGACCGAAGCCGGTATGGGCAGCAAGGGCATCGTTGCATCCACTGCGGCGCTGTCGGTGTTGCTTCAGGAGGGCATCGGCGACACGATCCGCGTGTCGCTGACGCCTGAGCCAGGTGGCGATCGCACCCGCGAAGTGATCGTTGCTCAGGAAATCCTCCAGACGATGGGTCTGCGGGCCTTTACGCCGCTGGTCATCGCCTGTCCGGGTTGCGGTCGCACCAGCAGCACCTTCTTCCAGG
>CAIKZV010000579.1 GCA_903831925.1 uncultured Burkholderiales bacterium | reverse complement strand
GCCGGTGGTCATGCTGACCACCGAAGGGGCCGACGCCAAGAAGGACGCCGGCCGCGCCGCCGGCGCCAAGGCCTGGATCATCAAACCCTTCAATCCGCCGGTGCTGCTCGATGCGGTATCGAAGTTGTGCCTGCCATGAACCGCCGGCAATACGCCCTGTCACCCGACCGGAGTCAATCGTGAGCACCGACAACGACACCATCGACTTTCAGCTGCCCGACGAAGTCGGTATCTACGAAGTCGGCGACCTCTACCGCGAACTCGGCGGCGTCCTGCAGGCCTTCATCGATGGCACCGGCAGTTCGGCACGCAACGCGCTGCGTCTGGGCGCACAAAGGGTGTCGATGATCGATACCGCCGGCCTGCAACTGCTCCTGGTGCTGGCCAGGGAGCTTGAGTCGCGCGGCCTCGAACTCGATCTGGTCGCGCCGACAAAGGCCTTGCTCAGTGTCATCGACCGGCTCGGCGCCGGCGCGCTGCTCGGCATCTCACCGACGGCGCAAGCCGCATGAGGACCGCACCATGAGCATTCTTTCGAACGACGATGAAGACTTCCTGCGCGATGCGCTGCCCGCTTTCATCAGCGAATCGGTCGAGCTCCTCGACCAGCTCGAGGAACTGCTGCTCGAACTCGAAGACCGCCCGACCGACCGCGAGCTGCTCGATGCGCTCTTTCGCTGCGCCCACACCATCAAGGGATCGGCGGGTCTGTTCGGGCTCGACGAGATCGTCGCCTTCACCCACCATGTCGAGACCTTTCTCGATGCGCTGCGCGAAGGCAAGACGCATCTGAGCGCAAAGACCAGCGCGGTGCTGCTGCAAAGCGGCGACCAGATCCGGCGCCTGATCACGCTGGTCGATCCGGGCCGACGCGCCACCGACGCTGCGCCCGACATCGAAGATCAGCGCGACACCCTGATCGCCGCCCTGGTGGCCGCACTGCCGGCAGTCGCCCGGCAAGGCAGCCCTGCCCATCACGACGGCAATGCGAGCAGCGACGCCGCTTCGGCGCCGACCGGCGCACATCGCATCGCGCTGCACTACAAGATCGACACCTTTCGCGACGGATTCGATCCGCTTGGCATCCTTGACTATCTCGGCACGCTGGGCGCGATCGAGTCGGTCCGTCTGGGCACCGATCGCCTGCCCGCCTTCGATGCCTTCAATCCCGAAGACTGCCATCTCGATCTCGGCCTGGTGCTGCGCGGCTCGCGCACGACCGCCGACGTCGAAGCGGCTTTCGAGATGGTGCGCGAAGACTGCGAGATCAGCGTAACCCCGATCACCGACGATCACGCCACCACCGGGCATCGCCCGCTGACGGCAGTGCCCGAGAGCGACATCGAGGACGACCTGTCGGATGAGGTCACTGCGATCGCCGCCGCTGCGGTCAGCAGCGCCGCCATCAACCTGCCGAGCGCCCCCAGCCTGCCGGTCGATCGACGCGCAGATCAACGCACCGATCAACGCACCGGCGGCGAACGCCGTCAGGGCGACGATGCCCGCTATGTGCGGGTGCGGGCCGACCGGCTCGACGACGTCATCAATCTGCTGGGCGAACTCGTGATTGCCGGCGCCGGCACCGGGCTGCTCGCGCAGAAGATCGGCGATTCGGAGCTGATCGAATCGAGCCACCAGCTCGGTCGCCTGATCGAAGAAATCCGCAACGGCACGCTGCCGATGCGCATGGTGCAGATCGGCGAGACCTTCGGGCGATTCCGGCGCGTGGTCCATGACCTGGCTGCCGAACTCGGCAAGCAGGTTCATCTCGAGATTGCAGGTGCCGAGACCGAACTCGACAAGTCGGTGGTCGAGCGCATCACCGACCCGCTGATGCATCTGGTTCGCAACGCGATGGACCATGGCATCGAGACCTGCGAGCAGCGCCTCGCCGCAGGCAAACCGGCAGGAGGCACGCTCAAGATCGCTGCCAGCCACGATGCCGGCGGCATCCTGATCAGCATCAGCGACGACGGCCGCGGCATCGACCGCGAGCGCGTGCTCCATCGGGCGCGCGAACGCGGGCTGGTCTCACCGGGCGTCACACCCAGTGACGGCGACCTGCTTGCACTCATCTTCGAGCCCGGCTTTTCGACGGCCGAACAGGTCACCAATCTGTCGGGGCGCGGTGTCGGCATGGATGTCGTGCGGCGCAATGTCGAAAGCCTGCGCGGTCGCATCGACATCAGCAGCATCCAGGGCAAGGGCACCACGATCGAAGTGCGACTGCCGCTCACCCTGGCGATCATCGACGGCTTTCTGGTCAGCGTCGGATCGTCCAAGTTCATCTTCCCCCTCGATGCGGTGGTCGAAGTCATCGAGAACCGGCCGACCGCCACCGCCGTCGACGCGCACGGCTGCAGCGTCGTCGAGCTGCGCGGCCAGGTCCTGCCGGTGATGAGCCTGCGCACGCTGTACGGCATCGAATCGCCCGAGCCCGAGCGCAGCAGTGTGGTCGTGATCCAGTCGGGCGGACGCCGTTACGGCGTCATGGTCGACGGGCTGCTCGGCCAGCACCAGACCGTCATCAAGCCGCTCGGACGCATGTTCCGCAGCCTGCGCGGCATGTCCGGCTCTTCCATCCTCGGCAACGGCGAAGTCGCGCTCATCTTCGATGTGACCTCGCTGTGCCAGTTGGCCGAGCATCCGCCGCCGCATCGAAGTACGCCTTCCACCCCAGTCAGCCCCACCGTCAACCCTGTATCGAATGCGCTCAATCTGAAGCAAGGAGCAACACAATGAACACGCTGAACCCTTCCTGGATGGCACGCCTGGTGGCGGGCAACGAACTGCAGCAGGCCGCCGAGGCACTGCAGAAAGCATCACAGCAGCGCGCTGAACTCGAGTCCGCGCTGGCCGATCTCAAGTCGCGACTGACCGATGTCGAGTCCGAACTCAAGGTGCGCACCGACATCATGAATGTCACCAGCATCGTCTCGGAGGCCGACAAGAAAGGCGACATCCTGAGCGTCAACGAGAAGTTCATCGAGGTCTCGAAGTACAGCAAGAAGGAACTGCTCGGTCAGCCGCACAACACCACGCGCTCGCCCGACATGCCCAAGGAGACCTTCAAGCAGCTGTGGGCCACGATCGGTCGCGGCGAAATTTTCCGCGGCATCATCAAGAACCGCGCCAAGGACGGCACGCCCTACTATGTCGATGCGGTGGTTGCGCCGATCATGGGCGACAACGGCAAGCCGATGAAGTACCTCGGCGTGCGCTACGACATCACCGAAGCCGAGCTCGAGCGCCAGAACGCGCGCGGCATTCTGGCCGCCATCGACACCTCGTACGCCTACATCGAGTTCG
>CAIKZV010000578.1 GCA_903831925.1 uncultured Burkholderiales bacterium | reverse complement strand
CAGCGCATCGACCCCGTCAGGCCCCAGCAGCGCCGCGACCAGCCGCGGCGCCTCCGGCAAGACGACCAGCCAGGCGTTTTTCGACCCGGGCACCTTCACCGTGTCGTATGTGGTCTGGGACCATGCCAGCCGCCGGGCCGCGGTCATCGACCCGGTCCTCGATTACGCCTTTCGCTCCGGGCGCACCAGCACCGGCTCGGCCGATCGGGTGCTCGCCTATCTGTGCGACCATGATCTTCACCTCGACTGGATCCTCGAGACCCATGCCCATGCCGATCACCTGTCGGCCGCGCAATACCTCAAGGGCAAGGCCGGCGGAAAGGTCGCGATCGGCGCGCACATCCGCGCGGTGCAGGACACCTTCGGCAAGCTCTTTCATTTCGAATCGGATTTCGTGCCCGACGGCCGCCAGTTCGACCATCTCTTTGCCGACAACGAGACCTTCCGGATCGGCGAGACCGAAGCGACCGCGCTCTGGGTGCCGGGTCATACGCCGGCCGACATGGCCTATCTGATCGACGGCGGGCTCTATGTCGGCGATACGCTCTTTTTGCCGGACGTCGGCACCGCTCGCGCCGATTTCCCGGGCGGCGACGCGCGGGCGCTGTATCGCTCGATCCGGCGCCTGCTCGACTTTCCGGTCGACACCGCGGTCTATGTGTGTCACGACTATCCGCCGACCGGGCGCGAGCCGGCCTGGAGAGCGACGGTGGGCGACCAGCGCAAGGGCAACATCCATGTTCGCGACGGCATTGACGAGGACGCCTTCGTGGCGATGCGCACCGCCCGCGATGCCACGCTCGATGTGCCGATGCTGCTGGTGCCATCGATCCAGGTGAATGTGCGGGCCGGCCACCTGCCGCCGGCCGACGACAATGGCGTGAGCTATCTGCGGATTCCGGTGAATGTGCTGGGCGGCTGAGGTCGGGCGATCGTGACCGGCCGGGTCTGACGGGATCGGGTCGTCAGCGGCGCGGATCCATGGCGTCGCGCAGGCCGTCGCCGAAGAGGTTGAAGGCCAGCACCGTCAGGAAGATGGCCAGCCCCGGAAAAATCGCCATCCAGGGCGCCTGCGTCAGAAAGCGCTGTGCGGTGTTGAGCATCGACCCCCAGCTTGGCGCGGGCGGCTGCTGACCCAGGCCCAGAAACGACAGGCTCGCCTCGGCGATGATCGCGGCAGCCACCGCGAGGGTGGCCTGCACCATCACCGGCGGCAGGATGTTGGGCAGGATATGCCGCAGCAAAATGCGGATCGGCGGATTGCCGACGGCGCGGGCGGCCTCGACATAGTCCTCGGCACGCGCCGCAAGCACCTGGCCACGGGCCAGACGCACGAAGATCGGGGTGGCGGTGACGCCGATGGCGATCATCGCGTTGCCAAGGCTGGGCCCCAGAAAAGCGGCCAGTGCGATCGCCAGGATGAGAAAAGGAATGGCCAGCATCGCATCGGTCAGGCGGCTGATCAGCCCATCGGTCCAGCCGCCGACATAGCCGGCGACCATGCCGGTGGGCACGCCGACACCGACCGCGATCGCCACCGCGATGACACCCGCCGACAGCGACGCCCGGGCGCCCCAGATGATGCGCGACAGCAGGTCGCGGCCGACCTCGTCGGTGCCGAACCAGTGGGCGGCGCTCGGCGCCTTGCGCACCAGCGACCAGCTGGTGGCCAGCGGATCGTAGGGCGCAATCCAGGGCGCGAACAGCGCGAGCACCATCATCCCGATCAGCACCACGCCACCGAACACCGCGGTCGGGCGGCTCAGCAGCGCACGAAGCGCGAGGCGCCCGGGGCTGTCGACGCGGGCAGTGGGCGCGGGCTTGGTGCCGGCGGCCAGCGCGCTCATGTGCGCAGCCTCGGGTTGACCAGCACGTAGAGCACATCGGCCAGCAGATTGAGCAGGATGTAGACCGTGGCGGTCACCAGGACCACGCCCTGGACCACCGCGTAATCGCGGTTGAAGACCGCATCGACGATCAGCTTGCCAAAGCCCGGGATCGAGAAGACCTGCTCGGTGAGCACGGCGCCCGACAGCAGGGTGCCGAATTCGAGCGCGCCCAGCGTGATCACCGGCGTGAGCGCATTGCGAAGCGCATGGCGCAACACCACCGCCGGCTCGTAGAGCCCCTTGGCCCGCGCCGTTCGCACATAGTCGGCGCTCATCGACTGCAGCATCGCCGAGCGGGTGTGGCGCATCAGGACCGCCGCGATCGCATTGCCCAGCACGAAGGCCGGCATGATCGTGGAAGCGAGCGACTGCATCAGGTCTTCACGCGGACTCACGTAGCCCGAAGCCGGCAGCCAGCCGAGCCTCACCGAGAACAGGAAGATCAGCATGATGCCCAGCCAGAAATTTGGCGTGGACAGGCCCCACAGGGCGAAAACATTGGCGCCGACATCCCAGGCGCTGCCTTTCTTGACCGCCGACAGGATGCCCGCCGGAATGCCGATGAGCAGCGCAATCAGCATCGCCATCGTCGCAAGCTGAAGGGTCACCGGAAGCTTTTCGGCGACCAGCTGCGACACCGGCTGCTTGATGCGCATCGACTCGCCGAGGTCGCCTTGCAGTACGCCCGCCATCCAGCGGCCGTACTGCATCGGCAGCGGTTCATCGAGGTGGTATTGCCGGCGGATCTGTTCGATGACCGCCGGATCCTTTTCCTCGCCGGCCATGACCAGCGCCGGATCACCCGGCAGCAGCTGCTGCAGCGAAAAGATCAGCACCGACACCAGAAAGACGGTCGGCAGCAGCTGCAGCAGGCGGCGGGGCAGGAAATGCAGCATCGGGCGGGGCGCTCAGTAAGTCGCGTCAGTGATCAGCCGTCGTGAGCAGCCTCAGGGCTTGAGCCTGAGGTCGGTCACGCGGATCAAGCCGTCGGGCAGGACCTTGAACCCCTCAAGCCGCGGGCTGTGCGCAAAGAGCAGCGCACGGTGATAGAGATAGAGCACCGAACCCTCGGTCAGCCACTTGGCGGCCACCTGCTCATAGATCGCCTTGCGCTCGGCCTGCGCAGTGACACTGCGGGCCTTCTCGAGCAGGGCATCGACCGCCGGATCGCAATACTTGCCGTAGTTCAGCGGCCCCTTGCACGAGGCAAACGAGAAGATGTTGCCGTCCGGGTCGGTGCGTCCGCTCCAGGCCAGAAGATAGAGCTGGAAGTTGCCCTTTTCGGCCTCGTCGAGCGAGGTGGCGAACTCGGTGACCCGCAGCTTCAGCTCGAAGCCGGCCTCGGCCGCCATCGACTGCATCACCTCGGCAACCGCCTTAGTCTCGGGATTGTTCGGCACCATGAAGTCGAGCACGATCGGCGTGGCCACGCCGGCTTCCTTGATCAGCGCACGCGCCTTGGCGACATCGCGCTTGGGCATCGGGAACTTGCTCTGGTAATAGGGATTGGTGGCGGTCACCCACTGGTTGTCCGGGTTCTGCACGCCGTTGAAGACCACGTTGTCGAGTGCCTCACGGTCGATCGACAGCTCGAATGCCTGTCGCACCTTGGCACTTTTGCCCAGGGGATTGTTGGCCTTCTCGCCGTTGGCCACATTCATGGTCACGCCCTGATACCCCAGCTCGAAGCCGGACGCCAGGCGCAGCTTGGGATCCTTCTTGACCTCGGCGATGTCGGTGGCGAGCAGCCGCTCGAGCAGATCGAGCTGACCCGATTTCAGGTTGGCCAGCCGCACGGTCGAGTCCTGGATCGGCCGGTAGACGATGCGGTCGATATTGACGCGGGATTTGTCCCAGTAGTCGGGGAAACGCTCGACCACGATGCGGTCCT
>CAIKZV010000577.1 GCA_903831925.1 uncultured Burkholderiales bacterium | reverse complement strand
GCGGCGAGCGATGGCGATGGGATGACACCGAATTCGAATGGCTGCATCCGGCCGATCCGCCCGAGCCGGCTCGCGGCTCACCAACCAATGCGGTGAGCTGCGTGCTCAGGGTGCGCAGCCCGTCTGCGACGGTGCTGCTGGCGGGCGACATCGAAGCCCCGCAGGAGCGACGGCTGCTCGATCTCTACAAGACCGATGATCTCGCGGCCGATGTGCTTCTGGTGCCTCATCATGGCAGTGCCACCTCATCAACTGAGCCATTCATCGATGCGGTGTCGCCGCGTTGGGCGATCTTTCAGGTCGCTTACCGAAGTCGCTTCCGGCATCCCAATCCGAAGGTGCTCGAGCGTTACCAGCAGCGGGGCATCGGCATTCTGCGCAGTGACGCCGATGGCGCGGTGCAGATCCGATTCGCGCCGGGTCAGTTACCTCAGATCACGCGCAGCCGACATGAGCCCGAGCGCTACTGGCGGGTGCCGCCTGCGTCCTCATGAGGTCGGGCTGCTACCATCCGCGCTTTCCATCCGCGCTTTCCATCCGAGACAATTCACCATGACGATTCAGCGATTTCACGTCGGCCCCCGCATGTCGGAAGCGGTCGTTCATAACCAGACTATCTATCTCGCCGGTCAGGTCGCCGAAGATGCGAGCCAGGATCCGGCCGGCCAGACCGCTCAGATTCTGGCGGCCATCGATCGACTGCTGGCCGAGTGCGGCAGCGACAAGACGCGCATCTTGTCCGCACAGATCTTTCTGGCTGATATCGCCGACTTCAAGGCAATGAATTCGGTCTGGGACGCTTGGGTGCCGGCCGGTCACACGCCCGCTCGCGCCACGATCGAGTCGAAGCTGGCTGCGCCGAAGTATCGAGTCGAAATCAAGGTGATCGCGGCCGTTTGAGCAGGCATGCCGGTGCGAGCACCGGCATCAGCGCGCTATTGCGGGTGCGAGCACCCGTGACGCTTACCGCCAGCCGACCCGATCGATGATTTTGGCAGCAGTGATCTGCGCACGACCAATCTGAGAGATCGCCAGATCGTCGGCCTTGAATTTACCAAGCGACGCCAGCGTCGGATTGTCAGCGACCGCGCTGGCCACCACCGGCCATTCATTGTTGCCGTTCGCCAGATACGACTGCGCCTGGTCGCTCACCAGATACTCCATGAACTTGATGGCGGCCTCGCGATTGGGCGCATTTTTCGTGACGCCACCGCCGGAAATATTCACGTGGGCACCCCATGAAGACTGGTTCGGCCAGATCCAGCCGATTTTGGCAATCGCCGCCTTATCCTCGGGTGCCTCCGATCGCATCATCCGCACAAGGTAATAGGTGTTGGTCAGCGCCACGCCGCATTCGCCGCTGGCCACGGCTTTGATCTGATCGCTGTCGCCGCCGCGAGGCGGTCTGGCGAAATTGGCGACGACGCCTCGCGCCCATTGCTCGGTGGCAGCTTCGCCGAGGTGCTCGGACATCGCGCCGATCAGCGACAGCATGTAAGGGTGTGCGCCCGAGCGCGTACAGACCTTGCCTTTGAGCGGCGCACCGGCGAGGTCTTCGTAGGTGCGGATGTCGGACGGATTGACCGAAGCTCGGTTGTAGACGATCAGCCGCGCGCGGGTCGATATCGCGTACCACTCGGCACCCTGACCGTCGTCCTTGCCGCGCAGAGTGACAGGGATACGGCTGTCGAGGACCTTGGATCGGATCGGCTGGAACAGGCCATCGATCTGGGCGCGCCACAGGCGGGCAGCATCGACCAGCAGCAGAACATCAGCGGGGGAATTGCGCCCCTCGCTTCGCAGTCGCTCGAGCAGGGCCTCATCACCGGCTTCGATTCGATTGATGCGAATGCCGGTCTGTTTCGTGAAGTTGGAATAGAGCGCCTCGTCGGTCTGGTAATGGCGAGCCGAATAGAGATTGAGTACCGGATCGGCGGCGTGGGCGCAGAGCGGGAAGAGCGCGGCGGTGAGCATCGCGGTCGCAATGCGCAGGGCGGTCAAGCGTCGGGTTGACATAAAAGCGGTTCCAGTCAGAGGAAAGACAGGCCACTCTACGAGAGATTCAAATCAAATGCAAATACGACGGATTCGCATTTGCAAAAGCCTGGGGAAGCTTATCGTGCCATCAACAGGGCCATGCACCGGGCAAGCAAGACCCCAGTGCGAGGCTGCTTCAGTTGACGATCAAGTTGTCGCCCGCCCCGCTCTCCGGGACACGCGACGCAGGCTTACCTGTCGGTGACGTCGCCGCAGGTGGCGGCGCAGGATCGATCTGACGAAACAGCTGCGAAGTCTCGGAGTCGATCGTCAGGGCCGAGCTTGGGGTCATCGCCATCGACTCTCCGGGAAGAAGCCGTCTCGCGCCATTGAAACGGCTTTGCCAGTAGGCGAGGTTCATGCTTTCCACGCGCACTGTCGAGCCGGTCGACGGTGCGTGCACGAACTGCCCATTGCCGATGAAGATGCCGACATGCGAGAAGGGAAATCGCATCGTATTGAAGAAGACGAGGTCGCCAGCCTGTAACTCGGATTTGTCGATCGACCCGCCCACGCGGCTCATATCGTCGCTGCGTCGAGGCAGTTTGAGTCCGGTGACTTCGTTGAAGACATACATCACCAGACCGCTGCAATCGAGCCCTGAAGCCGGCGTGCTGCCGCCAAAGCGGTAATTCACGCCGAGCAGCGACAGTGCGCGAAACACCACTTCGGCCGCAAGATCAGATTTGGTCTGCGCTGACGGAGAGGCTTTGGCCACCGGTGTTGCCGTCTGGCCGACGGGACCGAGATCGACGCTCTGCTCGGCGCTTGGCTTCAGCGCACTCGTGCCAACCGTTGCAGCGGTGGCTGTCGTGGCAGCCCTTGCAGTCGGCGAAGTGGTCGACGACGGCGCTTTCGCGACCTTTGCCGGCGCTGCTGCCGGGACCCGGCTTTTTGCCTGAGCGGTCTTGACGGCTGATTGGCTGGGGGGCGTTTTCCTGACAGCCCGGTCCTGCGGCGGTCCGGCCTGGGCGAGACCGGCGAGGCCGGTTCCCAGCACGCAGATCATGAATGCCGATATTCGGGCGGCAAGGGTCATCCGGCAATGCTCTGGTGTGAATTCGCTGGAGCGTAGGAGAATGCGGGATTGCTGTCAAAGTGAGAAGCCGTCCCGACGGCCCCCGACGACCTTGAATCCGCCGCCTGTCCCGCCCGATGTCTCCGGGCGACCACTTCATTCGCCAGGGGCGTCGCCGGCTGCGGCTCGGCCTGCCCGCGCGGCGGTGCTGCTGGTCGATGACTCGCGCTTCGTGCGGGCATCCGCGGTCCGCAGTCTGGGGGAGGGCTTCCAGATTATTCAGGCCGATTCGGGTGAGCGGGCCTGGGAGCTCCTGCTGCTCGAGCACGCGATTGGCGCCGTGCTGAGCGATCTTTCGATGCCTGGTGTCGACGGCTTCGAATTGCTGCAGCGTGTTCGTGGCTCAATCCTCGCCAGGGTCAATGAGCTGCCCTTTGTCGTGCTCTCCGGGGCTGACGATCCGGCGCACCGCGACCGGGCGATGGCGCTGGGCGCGGATCGTTTCGTCGTCAAGGGCGACGGCCTGGATGAGCTCAAAGACTGGCTGCAAGCGCGGTTGGACAGGCGCGCCAACGCACACCACGACGCTGCCAATCTCCTTGCGCGAGGGTCCGCTCCTGTCGCGAGCAAGCCAAGGCTCGTGCCGGAAGACCCCTTGCAGAGCTGGTTTCAAGCGGCTGTCACGCGGATCAGTCCAACGCCTGCTGCGCCGGCAGTGCTGTATCGGGTCACTGCTCCGGGGATGGCCGATCTGAGCGCACGGCTTCGCAGTGGCATCCGCTCGGCTGACGCGCTCTATCTCGACGGGATCGAATCGGGCTGGTTGTGCGCCTGCGGACCGTTTTCGCAGACCGTCCGGCTGGGCCTGCGCTTTGCGTTACTTGCAGCAGGCAGGCAGGCGGGTGCCCGG
>CAIKZV010000576.1 GCA_903831925.1 uncultured Burkholderiales bacterium | reverse complement strand
CGGCGTCGAGCGCGGCCAGCGCATCGCCCGAGATCGCCTGTACGGTCTGGTTGGCGCGCTCTTCGCCCGGCACAAAACGCAGCACTTCGTCGCGCAGCAGGTGATAAACGCCCTTGAAGCGCTTGCCGGCGCCGATCGGCCAGGTGACCGGTGCGCACTTGATGCCGAGCACCGACTCGATCTCGTCGCGCATGCTGCCCATTTCCTGGGGAAATTCGGCGTCGAGCGCGGCCAGCGCATCGCCCGAGATCGCCTGTACGGTCTGGTTGGCGCGCTCTTCGCCCGGCACAAAACGCAGCACTTCGTCGCGCAGCAGGTGATACACGCCCTTGAAGCGCTTGCCGGCGCCGATCGGCCAGGTGACCGGTGCGCACTTGATGCCGAGCACCGACTCGATCTCGTCGAGCAGCTCGAGCGGCTCGCGCACTTCGCGGTCGAGCTTGTTGACGAAGGTGACGATCGGCGTGTCGCGCAGGCGGCAGACCTCGAGCAGCTTGATGGTCTGCGCCTCGACACCCTTGGCGGCATCGACCACCATCACCGCGCAATCGACCGCGGTCAGCACCCGATAGGTGTCTTCCGAGAAGTCCTGGTGGCCCGGGGTATCGAGCAGATTGAAGACGCAGTCGTCGTATTCGAACTGCATGACCGAACTGGCCACCGAGATGCCGCGCTGCTTTTCGACTTCCATCCAGTCGGAGGTGGCATGGCGCGCGCTCTTGCGGGCCTTGACCGTGCCGGCGAGCTGGATCGCACCGCCGAAAAGCAGCAGCTTTTCGGTCAGCGTGGTCTTGCCGGCGTCGGGGTGGGAGATGATGGCGAAGGTGCGCCGGCGGGCGACCTGGCGACCCACGTCGGGGGATGCGTCCATAGGGAGGCGCGCAGTGTAGCAGCCGATCGGCAGGCGCCGCGTCGCCCGACCGATATCATTGCCTGATGAACACCATCTCACCCTCCTCACCGCCGAGCTACAGCAGCCTGTCCGATCAGCCCTGGTACCTGCCGCTGGGCGATGAGATAGCGGTCTTCGAAGCCGCCTATCGCGCCCGCCTGCCGGTGCTGCTCAAGGGCCCGACCGGCTGCGGCAAGACCCGCTTCGTCGAGCACATGGCCTGGCGCCTGTTTCGCGAGGCCGACACGCCGCGGCGCGCGCTCGAGGTGCCACTGGTGACGGTCGCCTGCCACGAGGACCTGACCGCCACCGACCTGGTCGGCCGCTATCTGCTGTCGAACGACGCCACCGTCTGGCGCGACGGGCCGCTGACCGGTGCGGTGCGCAATGGCGCGATCTGCTATCTCGACGAAGTGGTTGAAGCCCGCAAGGACACAACCGTCGTGATCCACGCGCTGACCGACCACCGCCGCGTGCTGCCGATCGACAAGACCGGCGAACTGCTCGATGCCCATCCCGACTTCCTGCTGGTGGTGTCGTACAACCCCGGCTACCAGAGTGCGCTCAAGGACATGAAGCCTTCGACCCGACAGCGGTTCGTGGCACTCGACTTCGACTATCCGCCGCCGGCCCAGGAGGCCGCGATCATTGCCCATGAGAGCGGCGCCGAGCCGGCCATCGCGCAGGCCCTTGCCGCGATCGGGCTGAAGGTTCGCCATCTGCACGAACACGGCCTGGACGACGGCGTGGGCACGCGCGCGCTGGTGCATGCCGGCAAGCTGATTCAAGGCGGCATCGACTCGCGGCGCGCCTGCGACGTCGCGATTGCGCGGGCGCTGACCGAAGACGCCGACGTCAGGCGGGCGATCACCGATGTGTGCGACGTGCTGCTGCCTGAGGGCAGCCCCGGCCGAGCCGAATGACATGCCCGATGCACATACGGTGAGTGCGCGGTGAGCGCCTCGACCCTGTCTGGCGGGGCAAACGTCGAGCTCGATCGGGGCCGCGGCCACTTCGATGCGGCCCACCGATCGCTGGCGCTTTTTGCGCAGGCCATCGGACAGCGGCCGGTACGCCTTGCGCCCTCGTCGGCCGGCGCAGCCTCGGCCTGGCTGAGGCCGATGAGCGCTGATCCGGCGATGCTCACCATCGCGAGCGCCATGCGAGGACTGGGCTCGGCTGCCGACCATCGCGCTGCCCTGCGCATCGCGGTCATGCGCGAGACATTGCGCGGCGAAGCGCCGGGGTTCTCGTCAGCCGCGGCACCTCCGCGTCCAAGACATCCGCTTCGACCCCCACCGCCCGCCCCTGACACTCCCCGGCGCATCGAGCGGCGGCTCTTCGGCCTGCTCGAACGCATGCGGGTCGATGCGGTCATCGCACGCCACTATCCGGGCGCGCGCGCCGATCTGGCTCGTCTGCAGGCCTGCGGTCTGGCGCTGCGCGGATCGTATGAACCGCGGGGTGCGCTGGCCGCGCTGATCGATGGCCTGGCGCGAGCCTCGCTGGGCGAGGCCATCAGGCGCGAACACAACGACGACAGCCTCCTGGGCAGGATTCTGTCGCTGGCCGTCACCGTGCGACGACCCGGCGCGAGCGCCCGGGATTGCGCCGAGACCGCCCGGCGCATCGCCGCGCTGCTCGATGGCTTTGCGACCCGACCGAGGCCGCAGCGCAAGACCTTCACGGTGACCGGTGCGATGCATCGCGAGCCGGGGCCGCAGATTCCCGGCGATCGCCCAGGTCTGACCCGCCGCGGTGGCCAGGGCGGGAACGAGGATGACAGCGATGACACACCGGAGCGCGGACGCGGCAGACGCACCCCCGACGATGCTGACGACGCCTCGCTGAAACCCGCCGGCGGCAAGGCACAGGCCGCGAGCGAGACGGCGGCCGGCGGCGCGCCGGCCAGCTCGGACACCACGCCCGCCGATGCCCTCAATGAGCTTGACGATGGCGAGGGCAGCGAGGACGAGCCCCTGCCCGGCGCCAACGCGCCCGCGCGCTGGCGAGCCGGCGCACGCACCACCACCGGCAGCTTTCTGTACGACGAATGGCATCACCTGGAACGCAGCTATCTGCGAGCCTGGTGCCGGGTGCACGAGCATCGCCTGCGCGGCACGGACTTCGACTTCGCGCAGGCGGTGCGCAAACGCTATCCCGATCTGCTGCGCGATATCCGGCATCGCTTCGCGCAGCTGCGCCCGATGGCACCGCGCCGGGTGCGCGGTGTCGCAAGCGGCGACGATATCGATCTCGAAGGCATGGTGGCGGCGGTGATCGATCGTCGCAGCGGCAGCGCCTCGGATGATCGGCTCCATGTCCGACGCGACCCGCTGGAGCGCGATGTCGCAGCGGCCTTCCTGCTCGATATGAGCGCATCGACCTCACTCGCCCTGCCCGAGGCGCCGACCTCGGTCGAGACGTCGCGCGACGACGACGATTCGCCCCCGGTGGTCGATGCCGGAACGCTGCTCTATGGGGTCTACGGCAGTCCGCCCGATGCCGGTAACCTGGCCAAGCGACGCCGCGTCATCGATGTCGCCAAGGATTCGCTCGCACTGATGGCCGAAGGACTGGCCACGCTGGGTGATGCGCACGCGATCTATGGATTTTCCGGCAGCGGCCGCGACAACGTCGAATTCCATATCGCCAAGGAATTCGGCGAACCGGTCAGACGCGCAGTCTGGGCCGCACTCGCCGCGATCGAGCCGCGCGGCTCGACCCGCATGGGCCCGGCCATCCGTCATGCCGCGGCCAAACTGGCGCGCCAGCCGTCACCGCTGCGTCTGCTGATCCTGGTCTCGGACGGCTATCCGCAGGACACCGACTACGGCCCCGACCGCAACAGCGAGGAGTACGGCATCCAGGACACCGCGCAGGCGCTGCGGGAGGCCGAGCGCGCCGGCATCGCGACCTTCTGCGTGACCATCGACCCGGGCGGCCATGATTACCTGCGCAGGATGTGCTCGCCCGATCGCTACCGCGTGATCGACGATGTGGCGACGCTGCCGGCCGCGCTCGGCGAGATCTATGCCGGACTCACCAGCCGCGGCGGCTGATCGGCCGCAGCGATTCAAACACCGGACGCGATCGACCGAGTCGACGCTCAGCGCATCAGAGCAGCGGCGAGGCAATCTGGGCGGCGTTTTCGATCACCCGATGGCGAAACGGCCGGGTCCGCCAGACCGCCAGGTCCATCGGCTCGCACTGGGCCAGATAGTCGTGGTGCAGCCTGACCAGCAGCTCGGCGAAGACGCGGTCATAGAGCAGCATCGAGAGCTCGAAGTTCAGATGAAAACTGCGCAGATCGAAATTGACCGTCCCGAAGACCGCGAGTTCACGATCGACCACCATGCTCTTGGTATGCAGCAAGCCACCGCGAAACCGATGGATGCGCACACCGGCCGACAGCAACTCGTCAAAGTACGAGGCGCTCGCGTACTGGACCATGCGTGAGTCGCAGCGCCAGGGCACGACCATCACCACCTCGACCCCGCGACGCGCCGCCGATCGCAAGGCCGTGACCACCGCCTCGCCCGGCACGAAGTAAGGCGTCGTCAGAATCAGCTCGTGGCGGGCGCTGTAGATCGCGGTCAGGATCACCGACTCGACATGCTGAAAGGCGAATCCCGGCCCTGAAGGCAAGGCCTGCAGCGCCACCGTACCGGCGGGCTGACAAACCCTGGGCGTGCGGGCATCGCGCAGGCGACGACCCGCCTGCAGGACGGCCATCGCATTCGTGATTGCCCCGAGCAGCGCACTGGCCGGACCCTCGATGCGCACCATGGCATCGACCCATTGTCCGACGCCCGCATCCTTTTTGAAATAAAGCGGATCGGCCAGGTTGCAGCTTCCGGTCCAGGCGATACGGTCGTCGAAAACCGCGATTTTCCGGTGATTGCGAAGGTCGACCCGGGCCACCAGCATGCGCAGTGCATTGGCCGGCAGCACCACCACCACGACGATCCCGGCAGCGCGCATTCGCGCGGCATGGCCTTGCCGGATGAACGGGCGGCTGCCCAGACCATCCATCAGCGCGGTGACCTTGACGCCACGCCTGACCGCGCGGATCAGCGCCTCGACCAGCTCATCAACCAGACCGCCCTGATGCCAGATATAGAACTCGAACGAGCAGCGTTCGCGACAGGCATCGATATCGTCGATCAGACCGCGCAGGATGCGTTCGGTATCGGAGAGCAACTCGACCTTGTGGCCGCCCATGATCGGGATCGAGGCGAGCGCACGGGTCAGCCTTGCCACCGGTTCGCCGACCGGACCGGCATCGATCGGATCGCGGGTCGAATCGGCCGACAGCGCGCCGAAGCGAAGCGCCAGATCGGCGCGTTCGGCTTCCGCGCGTTCGATCCAGCGGCGGCCGAGGCGCCGCTCGCCGATCATCACATAGAGCACAGCCCCGATCGCCGGCACCAGCAGGATCACCAGGATCCAGGCCATCGCCACGCCTGGGGGATTGCGCCGCGACAGGATGCGCAGGGTCATCGCGAGGCAGACCGCGACATGAAACAGGATGGACAGCGGGACTGCGATTGGCATGTCCGGGGAGTCTAAGCCAATCCCCGCGGCCCGGTTGCCTGACATCAATCGCCTCAGGCCGATCGCAATTGGCGATAATCGCCGGATGCCGGCACCGACGCATTCCGCACCGCACGACCATGACCATGATCACGGGCACGATCATGGTCAGGCACAAGACCGGACTCATCGCGGCCATGCGCATGCCGGTCATGCTCACGGCCGCGGTCATGTGCATCACCCGTCGCCCGACGGTCACGGCCGGCTGTTCCTCGCGGCCATCGTCCTGAACACCGGATTCGTTGCCATCGAAGCGGCTGCCGGCTGGCGCGCCGACTCGATGGCGCTGCTGTCGGATGCCGGACACAACCTGGGCGACGTGCTCGCGCTGGCGCTGGCCTGGCTTGGCGCCTGGGCCGCCCGCCAGCCGACGAGTCCGCGCTTTACCTGGGGCTGGCGACGCGCTGCCCTGCTGGCCGCCCTGGTCAATGCCGCGCTGCTGCTGGCCGCAGCCGGCGCGATTGCGGTCGAATCGATCGCCCGACTGGCCGCGCCGGTGGCGATCGACTCGACGCTGGTCACCGTGGTCGCAGGCACCGGCATCCTGATTAATGGCCTGACCGCCTGGCTCTTCATGCGCGGCCAGCGTGACGACGTCAATCTGCGCGGCGCCTTCCTGCATATGCTGGGCGATGCCGCGATCTCGGCTGCGGTGGTCATCGGCGCACTCGGCGTGTCGGCCACCGGATGGCTGCGCATCGACCCGGCCCTGAGCCTGGCGGTGTCGCTCTTCATCGGATGGAGTGCGTACGGGTTGCTGCGCGATGCGCTGTCGGCGGCCCTCGACGGCGTGCCGTCCGGCATCGACCCGGACGCGGTCCGCCAGCACCTGCTGTCGATGCCTGGCGTGGCCGGATTGCACGACCTGCACATCTGGCCGGTCGGCTCCAGCGGCGCCAGCCTGAGCGCGCACCTGATGGTTCCGCAAGGCCACCCGGGCGATGACTTTCTGATCAGCGCCCATGCCACGCTGCGCAGCCGTTTCGGTATCGAGCACACCACGCTGCAGATCGAAACCGGCGACGCCACGCACGCCTGCCTGCAGGACTGTTCGGGCGGCCACTGACCCGAGCGCGGCGCTGGCGTGCACGGGGCGGATGCTATGCTCGTTGGGTCTTAACCCTCGATTGCCTCAATGGATCTGCTGCTTTTACTGCTGCTCGTCTTGCTGAACGCCCTGTTCGCAATGTCCGAGATGGCAGTGGTCTCGGCCCGCAAGGCCCGACTCCAGCGTATGGCCGACGACGGCTACCCCGGATCGACTGCAGCCCTGGCGCTCAGCGAAGAACCCGGCGGATTCCTCTCGACGATCCAGGTCGGCATCACGACCATCGGCATCCTCAGCGGTATCGTCGGCGAAGGACTGATTGCCGCGCCCATCGCTGGCTGGCTGTCGCAATTCGACCTGTCCGAGCCCTATGTGAAAGGCTTCTCGGTGGCCATTGCGGTCGCGATCATCACCTATCTGTCGGTGGTGATCGGCGAGCTGGTGCCCAAGCGGCTGGCATTGCGCGCACCCGAGCGGATTGCCTCGGCCGTGGCCCGCCCGATGGGCTGGTTCTCGCGGGTCACCCGTCCGCTGGTCTGGTCGCTCTCATCGTCGAGCAACATGCTTCTGCGACTGCTCGGCGCGCGCGGCACCGGCGAGCCACCGGTGACCGACGACGAGATCAAGGTCCTTATGGGACAAGGCGCCGAGGCCGGCATCTTCCATGAGAGCGAACAGGCGATCGTCTCGAACGTGCTGCGTCTGGATGAGCAGCGCATCGGCGCGATCATGACGCCGCGCATGGACATCTATGCCATCGATCTGGAGGACGGCGACGCGGCCGTGCGCATCCAGATTGCCGAAAG
Organism: uncultured Burkholderiales bacterium; assembly: GCA_903831925.1. Taxonomy (GTDB): domain Bacteria; phylum Pseudomonadota; class Gammaproteobacteria; order Burkholderiales; family Burkholderiaceae_E; genus UBA4615. The sequence goes on along the minus strand of CAIKZV010000576.1, from coordinate 2,298 downwards.
TCAGCATACCCGGGTGGTGGTGTGCCGGGGCGGACTCGAGCACATCCTGGGCGTGCTGCGTCTGGTCGATCTGCTGCGACCGGCCCTGCAGGGCGAGCCGCTGGAAGTCGAGCGGCATCTGAGCCCGGCGCTCTATCTGCCCGAGACCATCAGCACCACGCAACTGCTCGAAAGCTTTCGCCGCGAGCGGTTGCAGTTCGGCCTGATCGTCGATGAATACGGCGACCTCAAGGGCCTGGTGTCGCTGACCGATGTGCTGACCTCGATCGTCGGCGACTTGCCCGAACACGACTCGACCACCGACGACGACGTGGTTCGACGTGACGACGGCTCGCTGCTGGTGGACGGTTCGATCGGTCTTGAGCGGCTCAAGGCCGTGCTCGAGATCGACGAGTTGCCAGCCGAGGAAGAGCGCAGCTTTCATACCGTCGGCGGCTTCGCGATGCATTGCCTTGGCCGTATTCCGTCGGTGGCCGATCATTTCGATGCCGAGGGTTATCGGTTTGAAGTGGTCGACATGGACCGCAATCGCGTCGACAAGGTGCTGATCGCGAAGCTGCCCGAGCAGCCGGCGACTGCGAACGCACGCGACTGAGCGCACAGCAAGACCAGCGCGACTGCTCCGCGCGCGGGATCAGCGCGACTGAGCGCGCAGGCCGGTCTCGACGTATCATCACCGCCACCTTGACCATTCGATAAAGACCGCCATGCTGCAGCGCATTGTTCGATCCCTCGGCAGACTCGACGCATTTCGAAGCGATTCAGGCACAGTGTTGCGGCCGTCAGTGTTTTCGAACCGGCGCCAGGCGATCGCCGCCACCCTGATCTCGCTTGCCACGCTGCTGGCCGCAGCGCCTGCATCGGCTCAGATCGACACCCTCAAGATGATGATCGGCGCAAACCCCGGTGGCGGCTTCGATCAGACCGGCCGCAGCATCGCTGCCGCGATGCAGGCCGCGGGCTCAGTGCGCAATGCCACCTTCGAAAACAAGGGCGGCGCGGGCGGCACGATCGGACTGGCGCAGTTCGTGAACACCGAAAAGGGCAACCCGAACGCCCTGATCGTGACCGGTGCGGTGATGGTCGGCGCGATCGAAATGAGTCATCCGCCGGTGACCCTGAAAAACGGCACGCCGATTGCACGCCTGTTTGCCGATGCCATGGTGCTGGTGGTGCCGAGCGGCTCGAAGATCCAGTCGATGGCCGACCTGATAGCGATGCTCAAGGCGAATCCGGGCTCGGTGTCGTGGGCCGGGGGCTCCCGCGGATCGACCGACCACATGCTGGCCGGGCTGATCGCCAAGGAGTCGGGTGTCGAGCCGGCCAAGGTCAACTACATCCCGTTTGCCGGCGGCGGCGAAGCCACCGCGGCCATCCTGGGCAATCAGGTCACCGTCGGCATCGCCGGCGTCTCCGAGTTCCTGCCCTTCGTCAAGGACGGCAAGATGCGCGCGCTCGCGGTCTCATCGAGCTTTCCGGTGCAGGGCATCAAGTCGCTCAAGGACCTTGGCATCAATGTCGAGATGTACAACTGGCGCGGTGTCTGGGGCCCGCCGGGCATCACGCCCGAGCAGCAGAAAGTGATGATCGACGCGGTGGTCAAGGGCACCCAGACCCCGCAGTGGAAAGACACGCTGGCGCGCAACGAATGGGCGCCCTTCGTTCAGACCGGCGCCGAATTCGGCAGCTATGTGGAGTCGGAGTCAAAGCGTCTGGGCGGCATCCTTCGCGATCTCGGCCTGGCCAAGTAATTCAGGTCCTTGCTGCGCTGACGGCTCAGAGTCGACCCGCTTGAAGCACGGTATTGCGATCGGCGCGGCCGTCATCGGACTGTCGGTCGCCTTCGGCATCGGGCTGCTCGACATCGACGGTGCGGGCGGCTACTCGGGCCTGTCGCCCCGCTTCATGCCGACCCTGGTCGCACTCGGCCTGCTGGCCTGCGGCGTGATGATCCTGGTCAATGCGGTGCGCGGCCGCTTTGTGGCCGGTGACGACGAGCTCGAGGCTGCGGGTGAAGCCCTGCCGCTGTCGCCCACCGCCGGTATTGACCTGATCTGGCTGATCGCCGGTCTGGTGCTGCACATGATCCTGATCGGCTGGGTGGGGTTCATTGCCGCCAGCACCCTGCTGATGGTGTTCGTTGCACGCGGCTACGGCAGTCGCAAACCGATTCGTGATGCGCTGGTCGCGCTGGCGGTGACCGTGCCGATCTGGGCGCTGTTCTCGCAGGTCATGGGCATCTCCTTGCCGCTGCTGCCACTGCTGAAATCATGATCGACACCCTGACCGCGCTGATGG
>CAIKZV010000575.1 GCA_903831925.1 uncultured Burkholderiales bacterium | reverse complement strand
TCTTGTTCGAGAAGCTCGGCTATCGGCCGGTCAATCGCTATCTGCCGCCACGCGAACCCGCACAGGTTCCCGCCGCCAAAGACCTCGCCCCGCGCGGTTCGCTGCAGTCGAAGCTTGCCGCGATGGTCAATCGGCTGATCCAGTTGTGAGCCGATGAAGCCTGCGCTGTCGGTCATCTTCTTTACCGTGAGTTCAGGCGCCGGCCTCGGGCTGGCGGTGTGGCTGCTGGTCATGCAGCTGACCGGACGGGTCGATGCCTCGCAAAGGCTGTTCTGGCTGGCGTTCGTGCTGGCCGCGCTGCTGGTCACCTCAGGCCTGATCTCATCGACCCTGCACCTGGCCAATCCCCGCAATGCCTGGCGCGCGTTTGCCCGCTTTCGCACGTCGTGGCTCTCGCGCGAGGGCGTGCTCGCGGTCGGGCTCTATCCGATGGCGGCCTTGCATGCCTGGCTCAGTGTTCAGCAAGCCGATGCCGCGCGCATCACCGGCCTGCTGCTGATCGGGCTGTCGCTCGCGACCGTGGTCTGCACCGCGATGATCTATGCCTGCCTGAAGACGGTGCCCCGTTGGCGCACCTGGCACACGCCGGTGAGCTATCTGCTCTATGCCCTGGCCGCCGGTGGCCTGATCTGGGCTGCGCTGTGCGCGGTGGCCGGCGCGACGGTATCCGGTGCGGGTCTGGCGATGTGGCTGGCGGCTTGCGCGGCGCTGGTCAAGCTGCTGTTTTTCGCCAAGTTTTCGAAGCGTGTTCATGCCACGCTCAATCAGGCGCTCGCCGTGCCCGACACCGCGCCTGCGGGGCGAATGCAGGGCAAGGTTCGACTGCTCGATGCCGGCCATTCGCAGGGCACCTTCCTGACCGATGAATTCGGTTTCGTTCTGGCGCGTTCGCGCGCACGCACGCTGCGACTGACGATGTTCGTGCTGACGCTGCCGGTACCCCTGGTGCTGCTGGCGCTGGGCTCGGCGGGGCAGGGAGGCGTTGTGCCGCTCACCGCAGCCGCGCTGTGCTTTCTCGGTGGTGTGCTGCTCGAGCGATGGCTCTTTTTTGCACAGGCCGAGCATGTGGTTCGCCTGTACCACGGTCAGCAGCGGGTCTGAGCGACAGGCTGATGGCGCCGAGCGGTTTGCCTTTCCTGGCATGGCCACGGCCTTCGGGGCCGCAGATCCGGGCCGATCTGATCGCGGGCGCCTCGGTCGCGGTGGTCGCGATTCCGCAGTCGCTCGCCTATGCGCAGCTCGCCGGCCTGCCGCCCCATCTCGGGCTTTATGCTGCCTTCGTACCGACCATCGTCGCGGCACTCTTCGGCTCGTCGGCGCAATTGTCGACCGGACCGGTTGCGCTCACATCGCTGCTGACTGCCGCCTCCCTGGCTGCGCTGGCCGAGCCGGGCACCGCGTCGTATCTGACGCTGGCCGTCCTGCTCGCGCTTGGTTCGGGTCTGCTGCAACTGATGGCCGGTGTGATCGGTCTGGGCCGCTTCATCGAGCGTATTCCCGCCGCCCTGATGCTCGGCTTCGTCAATGCGGCCGCACTCGTGATCGTCTGTTCTCAATTGCCGGCGCTGCTTGGCGTGCCGCCAGCGCGGGGCTCAGGCCCGATCGCGGCCATCTCGGGCCTCGTGCAGAACCACGCGCAAGGCGTGCCGGCGACCGCCGCTTTCGGTGTCGTGTCGCTGGCGCTGCTGCTGCTGGCGCGGCGGTATCGCCCGACCTGGCCTGCCGCCCTCTTTGTGAGTGTGGCGGCGATCCTCTTCAGTCGAGCGATCGGTTACCAGCACTACGGCAGTGTGGTCGGCGATCTGCCGGCGGGTTTGCCGGCATTGGCGTGGCCGACTATTGATGGGGTATCGGTGTCCCAGCTGATGTCGGGCATGGTGCTGATCGCGCTGGTGAGTTTCATCGAGGTCACCTCCAGCGCCAGGACGATCGCGGCACGGACTGGCACGGCCTGGAACGTCAATCAGGAACTGGTGGGGCAGGGTCTGGCCAAGGTCGCCGCATCGCTCTTTGCAGCCTTTCCGGTATCGGGCTCTTTTTCGCGCTCGGCGCTCAACCTCAGTGCCGGGGCTTTGACCGCCTGGTCGTCGATTGTGTGCGCGGCGCTGGTCGGCATTGCGCTGGTCTTCGCCACCAGTGCCTTGCACCATCTGCCCAATGCGGTGCTGGCTGCGCTGATCGTCTCGGCGGTGCTCAATCTGCTGACGCCGCTCGAGCTGTTCAGGGTGTCGCGATTCGATCGCTCAGCCGGTGCCACCGCCTGGGTGACGCTGCTGGCCACCCTCTTTTTCGCACCGAAGATTCATTACGGGCTGATCGTCGGTCTCGGGGTGAGTGCTGCCATGACTGCACTCGGTCATCGGCGCTGATTGCCCGCGGAAAGATCGATGCTGCCGACCCTGCTGCAGTACGACCCGCTTCAGACAGACGCGGTCAGCCCGCCGTCGATATAGAGCATCTGTCCGGTCATGAAGTCGGAGGCGGCGCAGGCCAGAAAGATCGCTGCCCCGCCGAGTTCGTCGACCTTACCCCAGCGCCCCATCGGCACCCGCGTTTCGATCCAGGCATTGAAGCCGGCATCGGCCGCAAGCGGCGCGGTGAAGTCGGTGCTGAAGTAGCCGGGTGCCAGGCCGTTGACCTGGATGTTGTGCTTTGCCCAGTCGATCGCCATGCCGCGCGTCAGATTCATCAGCCCGCCCTTTGAGGTGACATAAGGCGTGATGCCCTGGCGGGCGATCTGGCTGTTGATCGAGCAGACATTGATGATCTTGCCGCGCCGGCGCGGGATCATGAACCGCGCGACGGTGCGACCGACCTTGAAGGCGCCGGTGAGGTTTGTGCCAATGATTCGCTCCCAGTCGTCGGTCTCGACGGCTTCGAGCGGGCGGCGCAGGTTGATGCCGCTGTTGTTGATCAGGATGTCGATCGGGCCGACGTCGCGTTCGACGCCCGCAATCGCATCGGTCAGCGTCGCTTCGTCGGTGACGTCGAAGGCGCACACACCGGCGGTGATGCCCTCGGCGGCCAGCGTCGTTGCGGTCTGAGCGAGCGCGCCGGCATCGCGTCCGTTGAGCACGACCCGTGCGCCCGCGCCGGCGAGCGCACGCGCCATCGCCAGTCCGATGCCGCGTGATGAGCCGGTGATGAGCGCGACGCGCCCTGACAGATCGAAAAGGGAGTTCACAGCGGAATTCACGGCGGTTGGCACGGCTGGATACACGGCTTTTGGGTCCTCAGGCTGGGGCCCGGGCCGACGGTCGGAACGCCGGCGACGTAGAATCGGGGATGCCTGATCTTCTCGCGAATCTGAACGACCGACAACTTGCAGCGGTCACGCTGCCACCGCAGCACGCAATGATCCTTGCCGGCGCCGGCAGCGGCAAGACCCGTGTGCTGACGACCCGCATCGCCTGGCTGATCCAGACCGGACAGCTCAGCCCAGCCGGCGTGCTGGCGGTGACCTTCACCAACAAGGCCGCCCGCGAAATGACCGCGCGGCTCTCAGCAATGCTGCCGATCAATCCGCGCGGCATGTGGATCGGCACCTTTCATGGTCTGTGCAATCGCCTGCTGCGCGCACACCATCGTGACGCCGCGCTGCCCCAGTCCTTTCAGATTCTCGACTCGGCCGACCAGCTTGCTGCCATCAAGCGCCTGCTCAAGGCCAGCAATGTCGATGATGAAAAATATCCGCCGCGCAATCTGCAGCACTTCATCAATGGCTCGAAAGAAGCCGGGCTGCGCGCGAAAGATGTCGATATCACCGACGACTACAGCCGGCGCTTCGCCGAGCTCTATGCGGCCTACGATGCCCAGTGCCAGCGCGAGGGCGTGGTCGATTTCGCCGAGCTGCTGCTGCGCTCCTATGAGCTTCTGGAGCGTCACACCCTGCTGCGTGATCACTACCGAGCCCGCTTTTCGCACATCCTGATCGACGAGTTCCAGGACACCAACATCCTGCAATACAAGTGGATCAAGCAGCTCGCCGGGCCCGCCTCATCGGTCTTCGCGGTGGGCGATGACGACCAGTCGATCTATGCGTTCCGGGGGGCCAATGTCGGCAACATGGCAGCCTTCGAGCGTGAATTTCGCGTGCCCAACCTCATCAAGCTCGAGCAGAACTACCGCTCGCATGCCCATATCCTCGAATGCGCCAACCAGCTGATCCGGCGCAATGGCAGCCGCCTTGGCAAGGAGCTCTGGACCGATGCCGGTTCCGGGGAGCCGGTGCGGGTGTTCGAGGCGGTGAGCGATGGCCAGGAGGCGCAGTGGCTGATCGAAGAAGCCCGCAGCCTGATTGCCGAAGGTTGGGCCCGCAATGACATGGCCATTCTCTATCGCTCGAATGCGCAGTCGCGCGTGCTCGAGCACGCGCTTTTTTCGGCCGGCATCCCTTACCGGGTGTATGGCGGCCTGCGATTT
>CAIKZV010000574.1 GCA_903831925.1 uncultured Burkholderiales bacterium | reverse complement strand
GAGCGCGCGCTGCGACGTCGGGCTGGCGCGCAGAAACAGGCGCGTCGTCAGGGCGGCCATCGCGGCCTGAAAGAGCGGCTCGGGAAGCAGATCCTCATCCTTGGTGGCGGCATCGCTTCGCAGAATTGCAGGCTTGCCTACAACAGGGCGCATCTTTACGACAACAATCACATGCTGGTCGTACTTCTTCCAGTTCTTGCACATCTCGGCAGTGCCCAAGCACCAGCCGCGCTCATCGCCTGCGATCAACTTGTTGAAGCCGCCTTTGGCACCGGTGAGCGCCATGACGCTGTCGAGCAGTCCGGCACCGAGCAACATGCCCGAGCTGAGGCTGCCGGTCAGACCCTGTGCCATCAGACCCAGATCGGTCGAAGTTGTGCGGGTGGCCTTTTCGGCTTTGTCGGCAAGATTGCCGGCATTCTTAGCAGCGCTTTCTTCGGCCATACGACCTAAGTCAACAGCAACCTCGCGAGCCCTTGGGAGCTGGAATGTGAACCCTGCGGTGAATTCGATCGAGATGTCCGCTTCCTGCGCCGTGGGCGCCACCTCGAAGCCGCGAGCGGCAAACCCCTCGTGAAGTTGGGCGGTGAGCCTTTCGCTGGAGGTGAATTGAACGAAGACTTTTTTCTTCGGTGCTTTCGACGCATCGGTGCCATCAGCAGCAACGCTTCCCTCCGTGGCCAGGAGTGTCGACTCTCCGGTGCCAACCACCGTGATCTGCGCCGCGGAAGCAGTCTTTTGTTCGGTCGGGTTTGCAGGGGTTTCGGTTTGGGCTTGCAAGGTGCCGGTGTGCAGGCTCACAAGGACAATGGCACCGACCGGGATGGCCCATAGGGTTCGCGCAAAAGTTGTTTTCACTCTGTTCATTTTTGTCATGGATTGGCTGGCGAATTCGGGAGGGTGCTGAAGTAATCGACGGTTTGCTACCACACGCCCTGCACCGCTCGGGCGCTCAGCAAACTGATAACGCTTTAATCGCCTGTATATCTGGGCCACATCAGAATCAAGTCTGCCGGCATCACTTGGCAAAAACCCGGTGTCCCTGATCAACAATGTCATTTGATACGGGCCACCGCGAACATTGGTGTTGACGATTTGTTCACAGCGCCCAGCTCAAGCAATGCCAACAGCTTTGAGTCCTTGCCGACCCTAAGCCCAATGCAGCGATTCCACAGCTCACTGCTCGGATCATTGTCGCGGGGCAGCCAGCCTGTGCCGCCATTGGCATATTGGGTCAGTAGCTCGCCTGTTGAAGTCGCCCGCCACTGCACAATCGATTGCTGCGAAGCGAGCTGCGCGACGCCCATGACAGACGGCGCGGTTCGGTTCATCCAGTATTGGCAACTTGCAAACTGATCGCCGTTTGCACCGACCGCGGCCATCGCCTCGACATTGTTCTGACCATCAAATCCTTGTGGACCCGCGTTCCAGATGAGCAGTCCTGAATTGCCGAATCGGGCATCCGGGCGTCCACTGGCATCGACCTTGAGCCAGTAGGCATCCACGAGTATTCCGGTTCCGATCAACACACCAGGCTGAGTAAGGCCACCCTGGATCGCGGATCCGTCGGGTAACAGGACCATCGACTTCGGCATCGCGATGAAGTTCGGGGTCGGTTTCACCGAAACAAAACCTGCCTCGCCAAAGGAGAGATCGAGCGCGCCATTGGGCAGCAGCTG
>CAIKZV010000573.1 GCA_903831925.1 uncultured Burkholderiales bacterium | reverse complement strand
TCTGGAAGCCGTCCGAGAAGACGCCGCTGACGTCGCGCTTCATCGTCGAACGCATCTTCGACCACTTGCCGCCGGGCGTCGTCAACCTGTTGCTCGGTGACGGCGAGCGTGTCGGCGATCCGCTGGTTCGGCATCCGCAGGTCGACTTGTTGGTGTTCGTCGGCAGCGAGCGTACCGGCCGTCGGCTGGGGGCCATTTGCGGACAATCGCTGAAGAAGGCCATTCTGGAATTGGGCGGCAAGGACGCGTTGATCGTCGATGAAACGGTCGATGTGCTGGCGGCCGCTCGACTCGCCGTAGAGGCGACCTATTTCAATGCGGGCCAGATCTGCACCTCGACCGAGCGGCTTTATGTCGCGCGCCCGATCTTCGACGCCTTTGTCGACGCCATGGTGGCGGCCTCTCGTGCGATCAAGGTGGGCAACGGCCTCGATGCTGGGGTTCAGATGGGGCCTTTGGTCGACCGTCTGCAGCTTGATCTCGTCTCGCGGCAGGTCGATGATGCGGTCGGCAAAGGCGCGACGATCTGCAGTGGTGGGGCCCGCCTGAGCGGGAGAGGTTTTTTCTACCCGCCCACCGTGCTGACCCATGTCTCGATGGATGCCGCACTGATGCTCGAGGAAACCTTCGGTCCGGTCGCGCCTTGCATCCCCTTCGACGATTTCGACCAAGCCATTGCGATGGCCAACGATTCTCGCTTCGGCTTGGCGGCCATTGTCTGCACGACCTCAGCGCCCCGCGCGCTCAAGGCGGTCCACTCGCTGCGCGCGGGCATGGTCAAGATCAACACCATGCGCGGCAAAGCGCCTGGGGCAAGCTCCGAACCCTTCAATGCGAGCGGTCTCGGTCACGGTTATGGCATGGAATTTCTGCACGAGTTGACGCTGCAGAAATCCGTTCACTGGAGAGATGAGCCCAAATGAGCCGCGATGACGCAAAAACAGCGATGACACCCCAGGCCCGGATCGGCTTCATCGGCCTTGGGCTGATGGGCGGTGGGATGGCGATGAACATCCTGAAAAAACACGGCCAGCTCAATGTCTGCGACCTCGACGAGCGCGCGCTGGCGCCTTTGCTCGAGGCTGGGGCGGTGCGCATCGATTCACCGCGCGCGCTGGGCGAGGTGTCCGACATCGTGCTGACCTCACTGCCAGACCCCGCGATCTCCAAGCGGGTGGTGCTTGGCGCAGAGGGGTTGATCGAGGGTCTGGCTGCGGAGTCGACCGTGATCGGCATGTCGACGGACGGTATGGAGACCGTGCTCGAGATCCAGGCCGCACTGGCTGCGCGTCACATCCGCTTTGTCGATTGCCCCGTGGGCAAGGGGCCAACGGCCGCCGCCGCGGGTGAGTTGCAGTTGTTTGCGGCCGGTGATCGCGCAACCTGCGACGCGCTGCGATGGCTGCTGTCGATGATCGGCAGCAAGATCGATTACTGCGGTCCGATCGGCGCCGGGCAGGCGATCAAGCTCGCCAACAACCTGCTGTCATGCGGTTATGGCGCGCTGATCTCAGAGGCCTATGCGATGGCCAAGCAGGCCGGTGCGGACCTGAATATCTTTTGCGAAGCTTTGCCGCAGACCGCTGCCAACAGTTGGCCGCTGCAAAATGTTTTTGTCGCCAAGGCGTTCAAAGGCGATTTCACGCCTTATTTCAGGCTGTCGGCGGCGCACAAGGACTACAAGCTGGTGATTGCGATGGCCGACGCGCTGGGCACGCCGAGCCACGCCGCGCGGGCCGTGCTCGATTCCTACACGGCCGCTGCCGATGCCGGTCATGGCGACCGCGATTTCGGGGCGATTGCGCTGGTCAACAACCCGGAGCTGCTCGGCGAATGAAGCCAAACCAGGGCCTGAACCACCGCTGGATCAGCGCATGAGCGCATCAGCGCTGCCGCCGGCTGCTGCCCAGGCGTGCTTGAACCGGGACAGCCCGATCGCCTTGCATCGGCAACTGGCGCAGGTATTGCGCGATGCGATCGCTGCCGGCAGCTACTTGCAGGGTGACCGCATCCCGACCGAGCCAGCGCTGATGGCGCGCCACGGCGTGTCGCGCATCACGGCCCGCCAGGCGGTCATTCAACTGGTCAGCGAAGGTTTGCTGGTCAAGCGCCAAGGCAAGGGAACCTATGTCGCAGCGCCGCCGGTGCGGCACGCCTTGATCGACCTG
>CAIKZV010000572.1 GCA_903831925.1 uncultured Burkholderiales bacterium | reverse complement strand
GGCAGCGAATTCATAAGGACTGGCATTATAGGGAGCCCGCCTGTCCGAGCCTTCTGCCATGATCTGGCCGCGCAAAGCCCGCCGAGAACTCGCCATCGACATTCCGGTCTGGGAGCGTCTGCAGGCCGACTGGCCCTGTCTGCGAGGCCTGAGCGAGTTGGAGTCCGGTCTGATGCGCGAGCTGATTGCCGGTTTTCTGACGAGCAAGACCGTCAGCGGCGCACAAGGCCTTGAGCCGGATGACGACATGCGCCTGGCCATCGCTGCCCAGGCCTGCCTCCCGATCCTGCACCTCGGGCTGGCGCACTACGACGACTTTGTCGAGATCGTGGTCCATCCCGGCGCATTTCTGGTCCGACGCCAACTCACTGACGAAGACGGGCTGGTCCATGAATTCGAGGACATCCTGGCGGGCGAGGCCATGGAGGGCGGGCCGGTGGTGCTGTCGTGGGACGACATCCGGCCCCAAATCGCCGTCCTTGATGCGCCGCAGCAGCCGCCGTCGAATATCGTCATTCACGAATTTGTTCATAAACTCGATATGGCCGACGGCGAGGCCAGTGGCTGCCCGCCGATGCCCGCCACCCTCAAAAAGCGCTGGAAGACCACGCTTTTCGAGGCTCTCGATGGCTTCGCAAGCCAACTCGATGCGATTGAAGCAGCAATTCCGGCCGACATCGACCCCGAAAGCGACGCGGCCGATGCCTTTTATGAGCATTTGCCGCTCGATCCGTATGCCGCCACCGACGAGGCCGAGTTCTTCGCGGTCGCCGCGGAAGCCTTTTTTGTCAGACCAGACGACTTCCAAAAGTCATTTCCGGCGCTTTACGACTGTTTCTCGATCTATTTCCGACAGGATCCGGTTACCCGGATGGGTTGACCTCGCAGGCTGTCGTCTAAGGGGTCGGGCCATAAGCAAGCCATAAGCGAGCCAAAAACTGGTCACAAATCAGTCACAGAAAATTTCTTTTTTTGCAGGACTGCAGACGATCTTCGCGGACAACGCAAAAAACCCGGGCTCCGACACACTGCGGCAATGCAACACAAAGTAGACTCGACGTCTAACTCGGCTGTCAGATGTCACGCCGACTGTCTGCCGGCGGAGCCTTTCCGTGTCTTTTTTCCTCGCGCCGCCCCCAGCCGCCACGCTAAGCTCGACCCACTATGATCCGCGTCTTCAATCACTATCTCTCGATCCGACTGCTGATGCTGACCCTTCTCGAAGGTGCGGTGCTCTTTCAGTCAGTGATTTTCGGTTTCCAGCTGCGCGCGCCGGTCGAACTGCATGCGATTCCGCTGATGGAAGCCGGTGTCTTCACTTTCATCATGCTGATGTCGATGTCGGCGCTTGGCCTGTATCAGACGCACGCCGAAAGCTTTCGCACCACCCTGAATCGGATCCTGATCGCCTACGGCATGTCGCTGCTGCTGATCAGTCTGGTGTTCTATCTCTTTCCTGAGACCTACATCGGTCGCGGCGTGATGGCCTGGAGCTCGCTTCTGGCGCTCGGCAGCGTCCTGTTGCTGCGACTGAGTTTCTTTCGGCTCACCGATATCGGGTTGCCCAAACGCCGTGTCCTGGTGCTGGGCAATGGCGCCGAGGCCGAGGCGGTCATCCGCTGCCTGCACAAAGGCGCCGGGCGGCAGTCGGTTCAGTACGCAGGCCTGTATCCGGTCATGCCCGAGCGTGATGCCGACGGTGTCGAGCGTCCTCTCAATCACGACATGCTGCGTCGCACCGCTGACGAACTGAAGGTGTCCGAGATCGTGATTGCGGTGCGCGAACGCCGCGGAGGCGTCTTGCCGCTTCGTCAACTCCTCGATGCAAGGCTGCATGGCATCAAGGTCATGGACCTGCAGTCCTTTTACGAGCGCGAAGAAGGCGTGCTGCGTATCGACAGCATGCGGGCGAGCTGGATGATCTTTGGCAACGGCTTCGATCAGGGCATGACCCGCGACCTGGTCAAGCGCCTTTTCGATCTGATCGCCTCGGCCACCCTGTTGCTGCTGGCAATGCCGATCCTGCTGCTGGCCATGATTGCGGTGGTGATCGACAGCGGTTTTCCGATCTTCTATTCGCAGGAGCGAGTGGGGTTCGGCGGTCGGCACTTCAGGATTCTCAAGCTGCGCACAATGCGCACCGATGCCGAAAAGGGCGGCCAGGCGGTCTGGGCCATCGCCAAGGATCCTCGCATCACCCGCGTTGGCAACTTCCTTCGTCGTACCCGAATCGACGAGCTGCCCCAGCTCTGGACGGTGCTCACAGGCCATATGAGCTTCGTCGGTCCGCGCCCCGAGCGGCAGTTCTTTGTCGATCAGCTGGTCGAAAAAATTCCTTTCTATGACGTGCGCCATTCGGTCAAACCCGGTGTCACTGGCTGGGCGCAAGTGCGCTATCCCTACGGCGCGTCGCTGGAAGACGGCTTGGCCAAACTCCAGTACGACCTCTACTACGTCAAGAATCATTCGCTGTTTCTTGACCTGATGATCCTGGTTGAGACGATCCAGGTGGTGTTGCTCGGCAAGGGCGCGCGCTGAGCGAGGCCGCTGGGTCACTCGGGTTTCTAGGTTACGGCGCGGCCACCCTCGCCTGGGTCAGCCTCGCCGCGCTGCTCGTCCTTCGCAAAAGCTGGCTCTCCCTCGGGCCGCTGCTGATCGC
>CAIKZV010000571.1 GCA_903831925.1 uncultured Burkholderiales bacterium | reverse complement strand
TCGAGCATCAGGAAGGGGTCAAGCCGGCGCTGCAGCGACTGGGTCAGCACCCGATCGAGTTTGACGCCGGCCCCATCCGAGGTCGGCTGACCGGCGACCAGGCGCTCGACGCGCCGCGGCCGGGACAGGGCGTCGCCCGGGACAGTCGGGTTGGGCAAAGCAGCGGATTCGGCGTTCATGGGTTGGCGTCCTGTGTCAGATTGCGGCCTTAGTCAGCAGCCTGAAGGTTAGCAGTCAGGCGATCGACCACAGTCACCTGCCGACCATCCGCCCCAACCGCCGCCGGGTGAGGCCACGCTGACACAAACAGGCTGATTTGGCATCCAATCTCAAGGGATCATCGTATCCTCATCGACACAGTCATGTCCCGACGGCAAAGAGGAGCTTCAAGAATGCGTATTTCGTTTCGACTCGGCGCCGTAGCGCTGGTGATGGGACTGTTTGCAGCAGGCGTGCAGGCGCAATCCGGCCCGGTCAGCGGCTCAATGCCGGGATCAGGGTCTCCCGGCCCGGCAGCCGCAAGCGGCCACCTCGAACGCATCAAGGCGAGCGGCACCCTGCGCGTGTGCATCTGGCCCGATTACTACGGCATCTCGTTTCGCAACCCCAAGAACGGCGAGTTGTCGGGCATCGATGAAATGCTGTCGGCGCAGTTTGCCCGCGAACTCGGTGTCAAGCCGGTCTATGTCGACACCACCTTTGCGACCTTCACCGAAGAGCTGCTCGCCGACCGCTGCGACATTGCGATGTTCGGCGTGGGGATCCTGCCCTCACGTGCCGCCCTGGTGAAGTTCTCCCAGCCCTATCTGCGCAGCGACATCTACGCCGTCACCACGAAGAGCCATCCCTCGCTCAAGACCTGGGACGACATCGACAAGCCGGGTCGAGTGGTGGCGGTTCAGGCCGGCACCTTCATGGAACCTGTGATGAAGGCCAGCCTCAAGCAGGCCGAACTGATGGCGGTCAAGCTGCCCAATACCCGCGAGCGCGAAGTGCAATCCGGGCGCGCCGATGTCTTCATGACCGACTATCCCTACAGCCGCCGAGTGCTCGACAACGCAGACTGGGCGCGGGTCATTGCCCCCGATCGTCCGGTCAGCCCGGTGTCCTACGGCTATGCGGTCGCCCCGGGGGACGACGCCTGGCTGGCGCGCATCGATAAATTCGTCGCCGACATCAAGCGTGACGGGCGACTGTTAAGTGCCGCCAAGGCCTTCAAGCTGGAACCGATCGTTATCACCCAGTGACCGAGCCTGACCGTCAAGCACCGGAACGCACCAGCCGCCTCGAGCGGCTGATCGTGCTGGCCGGCATTGTCTGCGCGCTGGTGATCATCGGCGCCACGATCGCGCACAGCCTGCAATTGCGCGACGAGATGCGAAATGACGCGCAGGATCATGTCAAGACCGTCACACGGATCCTGACGCAGGAGGTCAACCGCAGTCTGCTGCGAACCCGCGGGCTGCTGGAGCAGGTCGATGAACTGGCCGGCGATTCGATGGCGGTCGCATCAGCCGATTTCAGCGCCAAGCTCGATGCGATGACCCGCCAGCATTTCCTGCTGAGAGAAGTCGCGATTGTCGATCGCGATGGCCGAATCGTCGCATCCTCAAACCCCCGCAGTGTCGGTGCCGATGTCTCGGGCTATGACTTTGCCGCAGCCGAGGCGCGCCGGCGACTGTTCATCGGGCAACCCAAGGCCGGTCGCAGCTTCTCGCGCGCTGCCCAGGGACTCGAAGGCCCGGCTCATTCGGTCGACGGCTTCATCACGGTGTCGCGTCCGATGGGCGGCAATGCTTCGGGCCTGCTGGCGGTGGCGGTGATCGGCGCAGACAGCCTGATCGGCGATCTGCGCTTCATGGCGTCCATGCAGTCGGACGAACTCACCCTCTATCGCTATGACGGCAAGTCGCTGGCGGCGAGCAATGCGTCGGCGACGCAAGGCAAGCAATCTCATCCGATTTTTACCGCCTTTCTGCCGAACATCGAGACCGGCAACTTCACCCACACCACGCCCGACGGCAAGGACTGGATGGCGCATTTCGCCACCACGGCCGACTTCCCGGTGGTCGTCGAAGTCAGGCTGCCGCAGGCGATGGTGGCAGCACGCTGGCATAAGGAGCTGATCGCGCCGCTGTCGATCCTGCTCGCGACCCTGGCGGCATTGTTCGTCTTCACACGGACCGCCCAGCGGGCCATGCAACAGCGAGCCAGTTCTCAGGAAGAATCGGTCAGCCAGGCGCAGCGGCTGCGCAATATCCTCGACTCGGCAGCTGACGCGATCATCACCATCGACGTCGACAGCATCGTGATCGAGTACAACCGTGCGGCCGAACAGCTGTTTGGCATTCCTGCCGATGAAGCAATCGGCCGCCATGCCTCGGCGCTGCTCGCGCCGGACGAGTCCGCCGGTTATCAGGCACTGGTCGACTATTACCTGCGCACCGGCCTGGCCCCGGTCTTTGCCGATGGCCAGAAGATCAAGACCAGGCGGCGTGACGGCACCGGGATGATCCTGTCGTATGCCATCAGCGAAGTCACCATCAAGAACGAGCGGCTGCTGACCTGCATCTTTCGGGATGTGACCCGCGAGCAGCAGGCCAACGATCGATTCAGAACGCTGTTCCAGCGCTCCGGGCAGCCGACCCTGCTGTTTTCAGAGGGCGGCCTTCTCGATTGCAATCAGGCCGCAGTCAAGCTGTTCGGCGCCGAGAATCGGGAGGATCTGCTCGGGCGCAGGATCGAGGATCTGGCGGTCGAGGAAATGAACGGTCTGTGGCTGGTCGACGAACTCGACAAGGTCCGCGAGATCGCCCGCAAGCTCGGCGCCTGCCGATTGAACTGGGCGGCGCGTGCCTTCGATGGCCGGGAAGTTCCGCTCGAAATCACCATCACTCCGATGTATCTGGACAACGCCGAAACCATGCTGCTGACCTGCTCGGACATGACCGAGCGGCGACGCTACGAGGACGGCTTGCGCCATGCACGCGATGCCGCCGAAGCCGCCGCGAAAGCCAAGTCACGCTTCCTGGCGGTCATGAGCCATGAACTGCGCACGCCGATGACCGGCATCCTCGGCATGATCGAATTGCTGGGCGAAGCTCAGTTGCCCGATGTCCAGCAGCGTCAGATCACCATCCTCGACAAATCGGCCAATGCCCTGATGTCGGTGCTCAATGACATTCTCGATTTTTCAAAGATCGAAGCCGGCCGCCTCGAACTCGAACAGATCGACTTCGATCCGGCGCAAGTCGTTCGCGAAGTGATCGAGGGGCTCGGGCATGCGGCGACTCGACGCCAGAACACCCTGCAGGCCGAGTTGGGTGACACCCCGCTGCCGGCGCTCCATGGTGATCCGACGCGGGTCAAGCAGGTGCTCTTCAATCTGGTGGGCAATGCGGTCAAGTTCACCGAACACGGCTCGATCGTGATCCATCTGGCGGTTCAGCCGGCGCGGGTCGACGGTCAGGTGGCACTGTGCATCGAGGTCCGCGACACCGGCATCGGTATCCCGCCCGAGGTGCAGCAGACGCTCTTTCAGCCCTTTCAGCAGGCCGATACCTCGACCACACGCCGCTTCGGCGGAACCGGTCTGGGCCTGGCGATCTGCCGGCATCTGGTCGACGCAATGCACGGCAAGATCAGCGTGACGAGCGAAGTCGGCAAGGGTTCGGTCTTTCGCGTCGAACTCTCCCTGGCTCAGGCCAAAGGCCGGGCAGCGGCCTTGCCGGTGCGCCTTGCGTCTGACACGAGTCCGCGACTGCGCAGCCTGCGCATCCTGGTCGCCGAAGACAACCCGACCAATCGCCTGCTGATCGAGACACGACTGCGCCGCGCCGGTCATCGGCCCGAGATGGTCGAGGACGGACAGCAGGCGCTTGCTGCAGCCTCGAGCGAAGACTTCGACCTGATCCTGATGGACATGCAGATGCCAGTGCTCGACGGCATGGGCGCGACCCGTGCCATCCGTGCGCTGCCCGATGCCAGGCGCAACCGGATTCCGATCATTGCCCTGACGGCGGATGCCTTGCCCGAGTTGCGTGATGAGTACATGGCCAGCGGCCTGGACGACTATCAGACCAAGCCGATCGACTGGGTCGCGCTCGATGCGGCGATCCTTCGCAATCTGCCCTGGGCCGCGGTGGATGCGCCGACCACCATCGGGTCCCCGACGGTGCGCGACAGCGTGCCCACGCAAACCACGCAGATCGCGCAGGATGTCGAGACCGTCGCCGTCCGCGAAGACAGCACGCCGATCGATGCCGACAGCGTCGGCCGAATGCGCGACGAACTCGGACTCGATGTCTGGACAGCGGTTGCCGACATCTATTGGCCGCAATGCGATACCGACCTTGCGGCCTGCCGCGCGTCGGTCGTGGCGCAGGACGCTGCCGCTCGGCGCAGCGCCGCGCACAGCCTCAAGGGGGCGTCAGCGAGCCTGGGCTTCGCATCGATCGCATCGCTCGCCGCAGTGCTCGAGCGATGCGAACCGGGCGTGGCCGCCACCACACTTGCGCAGCTTGAAGCAGCCTGTTCGCAAACCCGCACCGACTGGTCGATCGCGGCAAGCGTCGCCGATTGATGGCCGTCAGTCCGGCGTGGCTACAATGCCGGACATGAACCGACGCTCCCTTCTACGCAGTGTCACAGGCCCTCTCACCGGCACGCTGATGGGCAGCCTCGCGAACACGCTCGTCGGCAGCTTGCTGGCAACGCCGCATCGGTCGGCACAGGCGCAGCCCGACGGCGAACTCGATGTCCCCTATGTCACCACGCCTCAGAACGTGGTCGATGCGATGCTCGAGCTCGCACAGGTCGGGCCGGGCGACCGGCTGCTCGATCTCGGCTCGGGCGACGGGCGCATCGTCATTACCGCGGCCCGCCGCTTCGGCATCAGCGGGCTGGGCATCGAGATCGATCCGAGTCTGGTCGAACTCTCGCGAAAAAACGCCAGCAGCCAGGGGGTGGCCGATCGGGCCCGCTTCGTCGTGGACGATCTGATGACCGCCGATCTCAGCCGCTTCAACGTCATCACGATGTACCTGCTGCCCGATGTCAATCTGCTGCTGCGCCCGAAGCTGCGCAGCCTGCCTGCCGGCACCCGCATCGTCTCGCACGACTGGGACATGGGCGACTGGCTGCCCGAGCGCACCGTCGAAGTGGTCGCGCCCGACAAGCGGGTCGGGCTGCGCAAGGTCAGCCGACTGATGCGCTGGACCGTCTGATCGCATCTGCCCGGCCTTGAATCCGCTCCATTGAATCCGCTCAAGCTTCGTCCCGACTATCTGCGACTGGCCCTGACCGGTCTGGTCGCGCTGCTCATCCTGTGGCAACGGCTGCTGGTACCGGTGCTGCTCGGCATGCTGGTCTATGCCTGGAGCTGCCTGCTCGCCGACCGTCTGGCCGGGCGCTTCGGCGTCAGCCGCACGGTCTCGAGCCTCAGTGGCGCCATCGTCGGCACGCTGGTGTGCGCCGCCTTTGCAGGGCTGGTCACCTGGACGGTGGCGCTTGCCTCGGGCGAAGAATTGCGAACCTTTCTGTTGCGCATCGAAGATTCACTCGATGCCCTGCGCATCGCCCTGCCGGCAAGCCTTGCCGAGTCGATTCCCAATGACCTGGTCGAGTTGCGCACCCGGGTCTTCGACTGGCTGCGTGAGCATGCAGCCAGCATCGGCGGGCTGGGCAGCAAAGTGGCTCATGCGCTGGCGCAGGGCATTTTTGCGATTCTGGTCGGGGCGATGGCTGCGGCGGCCACCTGGCGCCCGGGCATGCTGATGGCAGAAGACCGCTTCCTCGGCCGGCTGCTGCTGGTGCTGGAGCGGGTGGTGCTGGCGCAAGGCCGGATCGCGCTCTTCAACACCATGATGTCGGCGCTCTACCTCTTTGCGGTGCTGCCGGCCTTCGGCCATGTGCTGCCCTTTCGCGGGCTGCTGTGCCTGTTCACGCTGGTGACCGGGATCATGCCGGTCGCGGGCAATCTGATGGCCAATATCCTGATGACGATGATTTCACTGGCGGTGTCGCCGACGGTGGCAATCGCCTCGCTCGTTTTTCTGATCGCGATTCACAAGGCCGAATACTTCATCAATGCCCGCACGGTCGGCTCGCAAGTGCAGGTGGCGTCCTGGGAGATTCTGGCCGCGATGCTGACCGGCGAAGCGCTCTTCGGCGTTCAGGGACTGGTGGCCGCACCGCTGCTCTACCCCTTTTTCAAGCGTGAGATCGCGCGATTGAGGGAGCCGGGCTGAGGTCCGCAGGCCGGTAGCTCAGTGCGGTGACTCAGTGCGGTGTCCAGCGCAGCAGGATCATCCCGATGCGCTGCGGATTGAGCGCACGAGGCTCAAGCGGCGCGGTGAATTCGACCGTTCTGACTGACAGCGAATAATCGACCGACCAGGCCTTGCTGAAGGCCCAGGACGCACCGCCGATCGCCTCGGCCACCCACGGCCGATGCTGGACCAGCGAATCGTAGCCGTAGGTCTCGCCGTCGATCAGGATGTTGCGCGCGACGCCACGCACTTCAGCACCGGCATACACATGAAGCCCCTGCGGGCGACGGGACAGCGCCATCTCGCCGGGCCATTCGGGACCCTGCGGCAAGGCGCCGGCGCGCACCATCGCGCCCACACCGGCCTGCGTCACCGGATTGCCGAGCTGCACCAGCGCCCGGCCGACCAGATCGATGCGACCGGCAGAAATCGGGGCCGCGACCATCCCTGACCAGTTGAGTTCGACCACCGGCTGAGCCCTGACCTGCAGCCCCCAACCCAGCGGCGGAGGATTGTTGATGATCTGGTGGACCAGGTTCTGAACCGGCTCGCCAAGCGCTGCCGGCCCGATCACACCAAGCGACAGGCCAAGACTCTGGCGCGTGCGCTCGCCATGGACAATGCTCGAGAGCGTCGCCGACAGCGAGGCGGCATACGGCCAGTCGTAGGGCTGCGGTGCGGTCGTGCCGAGATAGGCAGGTGTGTACATCGCCTGGCCGATGCTCCAGACACGCGCGGTGCGCGCACCGGCGTCGCAAGCGATGACATTGGCACACCAGGCGGCCGACAGTCGGGCATCGAGGTCGGTCGGGTCGGATTCGAGCGCCCAGCGGGCAAAGACGCCACTGGTGTACCAGCGCTCCTGCGAGCCGGGTGTAAAAGCAAACTGATCGTTGTCGAGCTGGATCTCGATACCAAGCAGACGACTGTCGTCGGCCTGCGCCGGGGTCGGGCAAAGCGCACCGCCGAGCAGCAGCACGGCCGTCAGGCCGACCAGATCGACCAGACCGACTAGACCGACCAGACCGACCATAGGGGCCATAGGGGCCGGCTGGCTGCTTTTGCGGCCGATTTTGCGGCTCATTTGGGGCTCACTATCCTGCCGACCGGGAACGCTGCTCGAGGGACTCCCACTTTTCGAGCAGTTCGAGCAATTGCTGGTCGATCGCCTGCAGACGGTCCTGGTCGGCGCGCTGCGCCTTCACATCGCGGCTGTAATAGGCCGGGTCGGCAATCGTGGCGGTCAGCGCCGCCTGTTCGGTTTCGAGCGCGGTGATGCGGGCCGGCAGCTCCTGCAACTCGCGTTGCTCCTTGAAGCCGAGCTTGCGCGCACGCACGGCGGGTGCGGCCGGAATCGGCGCTGCGGCGGGAGAACTGTCGCGCCCCCGCGCGCCGCGGGCGCTGTCGTTCGCGTTGATCTGTGGCGAAGGGGCTGCGCGCATGCGCAGCCAGTCGGAATAGCCGCCGACATATTCGCGCCAGTGGCCATCGCCCTCGGCGACCAGCACCTGAGTGGCAACATTGTCGAGAAAGGCTCGGTCGTGACTTACCAGCAGCAGGGTGCCGGTATAGCTCTGCAGCGTGTCTTCGAGCAGTTCGAGCGACTCGATATCGAGATCGTTGGTCGGTTCGTCGAGCACCAGCAGATTGGCCGGACGGGCAAAGAGGCGGGCCAGCAGCAGGCGGTTGCGCTCGCCGCCCGAGAGCATGCGTACCGGCGACTGCGCGCGGCGCGGCGGGAACAGGAAGTCGCCGAGATAGCTCATGACATGCTTGCGCTCGCCGCCGATCTCGACCCATTCGGAGCCCGGGCTGATCGTCTCGGCCACGGTCTTTTCAGGATCGAGCTGCTCGCGCATCTGGTCAAAGTACGCCACCTGCAGCTGCGTGCCGAGGCGCCGCTTGCCGGCATCGGGCTCGAGGGTGCCCAGGATCAATTTGAGGATGGTCGACTTGCCGGCGCCGTTGGGCCCGATCAGGCCGAGATGATCGCCTCGCATCAGGTTGAGCGAGAGGTCTCTGACCACCGGACGGCCGGCAAAGGACTTGCTGATGCCTTCGAGCTCGGCCACCAGCTTGCCACTGCGCTCGCCCGGGTCGATCGCCATGCGCACCGTGCCCATTTTGTCGCGACGGGCATCACGGTCGCGACGCAACTGTTCGAGTCGGCGCACACGCCCCTCGTTGCGGGTGCGACGGGCTTCGACGCCCTTGCGGATCCAGACTTCTTCCTGCGCCCAGAACTTGTCGAACTTCTGGGCCGCGGTGCGCTCGGCGGCGAGCTGCTCGGCGCGCAGGCGCTGATAAGCCGTGAAATTGCCCGGAAAAGAGCGCAGCACGCCGCGATCGAGCTCGACGATGCGCGTGACGACCGAGTCGAGAAAGAAGCGGTCGTGGGTGATGATGATCGCCGCCGGGACGCGCTTGAGCAGCTCTTCGAGCAGCTCGATGCCGGCGATATCGAGGTGATTGGTCGGCTCGTCGAGCAGCAGCAGATCGGGCTCCAGGGCAAAGGCGAGCGCCAGTGCCGCCCGCTTGCGCTCGCCGCCCGAGGCGGTC
>CAIKZV010000570.1 GCA_903831925.1 uncultured Burkholderiales bacterium | reverse complement strand
TTGGCGATCAGCATTTTTTGAAAGCGCATGACAAGGTCCCGGTTGATCGCTTCGTGTATACAACGAACCGCATCGCACAAGGCATCGCTTGCGTTCCGCTTCATGCGCGCCGGTTGCCTGCCCGGCGCTTGAGTGATCAGATCGCCTGTTCAAATTTGGCCGGTCGGCGTAGCGTTGGGCGGGTTCAGTCAATGTCCTCAGGGAGTGTCATGGCCAGCTTCAGTCGTATCGGCTTTATCGGTCTGGGCGTGATGGGTGAGCCCATCTGCCGCAACCTCGTTCGCAAGGCCGGCGTGCCGGTCACGGTCTTTGACATGCAGAGCGAGCCGCTGGCTCGACTTGCCGCCGAGGGCGCGCAGCTTGCGGTGTCGATGGCCGAACTCGTTTCGTCAGTCGACATCGTCTTTCTTTGCCTGCCGTCGGGCGAGATCGTGCATCAGATTGCGCATCAGCCAGAGGGGCTGCTTGCTTCGATGCGCGCGGGTCAGGTCCTGGTCGATCTCAGCACCTCGTCAGTCGACACGACCCGGACGCTTGCCGCGGCCTTTGCGCAAAAGGGCGTGGCCTTTGCCGATGCACCGCTTGCCCGGACCCGGGCAGCGGCCGAGGCGGGCACGCTCTCGGTGATGGTCGGTGCGCAGCCCGAGCTCTTTGAGCGACTGCGCCCGCTGATTGCGAGCTTTGCCACTGAAATCACCTTGTGCGGTGGCGTTGGTTGCGGGCAGGTGGTCAAGATCCTGAACAACCTGGTGCTCTTTGAGACCGTGCTGGCACTGGCCGAGGCAAAGCTGATCGGTGAGCGTGCCGGCGTCGATCCCACGCTGCTCTTCGATACCCTGTCGAAAGGGTCTGCCGACAGTTTCGCTTTGCGCAGTCACGGCATGAAGTCGATGCTGCCGGGCGATTTTCCGCAGCGCGCCTTCTCGGTGCGGTATGCGCGCAAGGATCTTGGCTATGCGATGCAGTTGGCACAAGCTGCCGGCATCGAGGCCAGCACGGCAAAGACCGTCAACGACTTTTATGATCGTGCGATTGAGGCCGGTCTGGGTGATCTGTATCACCCGGTCATCAGCCAGCTGGTCGGCAAACCGTCATGAAACAAGCGGGCGATATGACCTGCATTGCCAAAGGAGACAAGGCATGGTGAGCACACAGAAGGCATCGGCTGATGAGACCGACGCCCAGTACGAGGTCTATGCGATTCGCTACGCGACCATGGCCCAGCGACGCCGGCGCGACAATTTCATCCCTGCAGATCCGCATGACGGACCGATGCCGATGGATTTTTTCGTCTGGCTGCTGAAATCACCCACCCGCACGATTCTGGTTGATACCGGTTTCAGCGAGGAAACCGCCAGGCGTCGTAGCCGCGACTGGTCTCGCTGCCCGGTCGAGGCATTGCGTGTGCTGGGCGTGGCGCCGCAGGATGTGCAGGACGTGGTCCTGACCCATCTGCATTACGACCATGCCGGCAACCTGCCGCGACTGCCGAATGCGCGCTTTCATGTCCAGGACCGCGAACTCGACTACGCCACCGGCCGGT
>CAIKZV010000569.1 GCA_903831925.1 uncultured Burkholderiales bacterium | reverse complement strand
GTCATCGTGACGATGGACACGCACCTGTCGAGCGCGGTCGATCGCGCGCGTGCGTCCTTGAAGCAGCAGATCCCCGGCCTCAATCTGACGCTGCATGCCGCGTCTGAGTGGAGCGGCAAAACCGACAGTCTTGAGCATTGCCTCGAGGACATCGCCAAGGGCGACATCGTCATTGCGACGATGCTCTTCATGGAAGACCACTTCCTGCCGATTCTGCCGGCACTCAAGGCGCGGCGCGATCATTGCGACGCCATGGTTTGCGCCATGTCGGCAAGCGAAGTCGTCAAGCTCACCAAGATCGGCAAGTTCGACATGGACAAGCCGGCCTCGGGGCCGCTGGCGCTGCTCAAGAAACTGCGTGGCAGTGGCAAGGACAAAGCGGCAACCGGCGGCGAAAAGCAGATGAAGATGCTGCGCCGGATTCCGCAGATGCTGAAGTTCATCCCGGGAACCGCGCAGGACGTGCGCAGCTATTTCCTGTCGCTGCAATACTGGCTCGGCGGCTCGCAGGAAAACATGTTCAACATGGTCCGCTTCCTGATCGACCGCTATGCCGACGGTCCGCGCAAATCACTGCGGGGTTTGTCGAAGCCGGCCGCGCCGGTGGAGTATCCGGAGCTCGGCGTCTATCACCCGCGCATGGCATCGCGCATGTCCGAGCGCATGGAAGACCTGCCGCTGCCGGCCAATGTCGACGCGCCCCTGGGCACGGTCGGCGTGCTGATGCTGCGGTCCTATCTGCTGTCGGGTAATCACGGCCATTACGACGGCGTGATTGCGGCGCTCGAAGCCCGCGGCCTGCGCGTGATACCGGCCTTTTCGGCCGGCCTCGACGCCCGTCCGGCGATCGACAAGTTTTTCACACTCGACGGCAAGGCGACCATCGACGCCCTGGTGTCGCTCTCAGGCTTCTCGCTGGTTGGCGGGCCGGCCTACAACGACGCCAAGGCGGCCGAAGATGTGCTGGCTGCGCTCGATGTGCCTTATGTTGCCGCCCATCCGGCAGAGTTTCAGACGCTCGATCAGTGGGGTGGGTCGGACCGTGGACTGCTGCCGGTCGAGAGCACCATCATGGTCGCGATCCCCGAGCTCGACGGCGCGACCGGCCCGATGGTTTTCGGCGGTCGACCGGGTGCAGAGGGTGTGACCTGTGACGGCTGCCATCATCGCTGCACCTTCACCAAGTCTGATACCGCGCAGGACATGGCCTCCTGCCCGGAGCGGGCCATCATGCTCTCAGCGCGAGTGTCGAAGCTGATTGCCATGCGCCGCGCTGAACATGCCGAGCGCAAGGTTGCGATCGTGCTGTTCAACTTCCCGCCGAATGCCGGCAACATCGGCACCGCCGCTTATCTGGCGGTATTCGAGTCGCTCTACAACACGCTCGCCGGCATGAAGACGCAGGGCTACACCATCGACATGCCCGAGAGCGTCGATGCGCTGCGCGAGTCGGTGCTCAAGGGCAACGCCGAGCAGCACGGCGCTGATGCCAATGTGCATGTCCTGATCAAGGCCGACGACCATGTGCGTCGCGAGCGCTGGCTCAAGGAAATCGAGGCGCAGTGGGGCCCGGCGCCGGGCAAGCAGCTGAGCAACGGCAATTCGATCTTCGTGCTGGGCAAGCAGTTTGGCAATGTGCTGGTGAGTGTGCAGCCGGCCTTCGGTTACGAAGGCGATCCGATGCGCCTGCTGTTCGAAAAAGGTCTGGCACCGACGCACGCCTTC
Organism: uncultured Burkholderiales bacterium; assembly: GCA_903831925.1. Classification (GTDB taxonomy): domain Bacteria; phylum Pseudomonadota; class Gammaproteobacteria; order Burkholderiales; family Burkholderiaceae_E; genus UBA4615. Next base: position 2,496 of record CAIKZV010000569.1, on the reverse strand, counting down.
TCGGCCTTTTATCGCTATCTTCGCGAAGACTTCAAGGCCCACGCGGTCCTGCATTTCGGCACGCACGGTGCGCTCGAGTTCATGCCCGGCAAGCAGGCCGGCATGTCGGGCACCTGCTGGCCCGACCGCATGATCGACGATCTGCCTAACCTCTACCTCTACGCCTCGAACAACCCGTCGGAAGGCGCGATTGCCAAGCGGCGCTCGGGTGCGACGCTGATCAGCTATCTCACCCCCCCGGTGGCACAAGCAGGGCTTTACAGCGGGCTGACCGATCTCAAGAGTTCGATCGATTCCTGGCGTGAGCTGCCACCGTCCGAGGCGCACAAGCGGGCTGACCTCGCAGTGCTGATCCAGTCGCAGGCGGCCGAACTCGATCTGGTTGACGCGGTGCCCTTGTGGTCGACCGAAACCGACGCTCGCATCCTCGTGCTCGGCGAAGACATCCTCGAGCTCGAATACACCCTTATCCCGCATGGTCTGCATGTCGCGGGACAGGCGTCGAGCGAGCCGGAGCGCATCGACATGCTGATGGCGATGGCCGAGTCGAGCTACACCACCGCACCATCGCGCGAGTCGATTGAATCGCTGGTCGCAGGCGGCGGTGCCGAACGTGCGCTGTCGGTGTCAGGCCTTGCGATCGACGACGCCTCGCGCACGCTCTTCGACTCGCTCGCCGAGTCGAACCGGCTCCTGTCGCAAGATCACGAGGTCGGCGCAATCCTCGCTGCGCTCGATGGCCGCTTCATTCGGCCGTCGCCGGGCGGTGACATCCTTCACACCGCTGAGGTTCTGCCGACCGGGCGCAATATTCACGGTTTCGATCCCTTCCGCATTCCGAGCGCCTTTGCAATGCGTGATGGCGCGGCTCAGGCGCAGCGCTTGCTCGATACCTATGCCAAAGGCGGTCATTCGCTGCCCGAGACCATCGCGATGGTTCTGTGGGGCAGCGACAATCTGAAGTCCGAAGGCGGACCGCTCGCTCAGGCCCTGGCGCTGATGGGGGCGACGCCGCGTTTCGACAGCTACGGCCGCATCGCAGGTGCCACGCTTGTGCCACTCGCCGAGCTGGGCCGCCCGCGCATTGACGTCATGGTGACGATCTCGGGCATCTTCCGCGATCTGATGCCGCTGCAGATCAAGCTGCTAGCCGAAGCCGCCTATATGGCTGCCTGTGCCGATGAATCCCCCGAGATGAACTTCATCCGCAAGCATGCGCTGGCCTATCAGCTGGAGCATGGTTGCACGCTTGAAATCGCCTCGCTGCGTGTTTACGGCAATGCAGAAGGTGCCTACGGCTCGAACGTCAACAACCTGGTCGAAAGCAGCCGCTGGGCCGAAGAAGACGAGCTCGCCGAAACCTATTCGCGGCGCAAGGGTTTCGCCTATGGCCGTGGCGGACGTGCGGTGCAGCAGTCAGCGCTTTTGCAAAGCGTGCTGTCCGACGTGCAGCTCACCTATCAGAACCTCGATTCGGTCGAGCTCGGTGTCACCACCGTCGACAACTATTTCGACACGCTGGGTGGCATCACCGGTGCGGTCAAGCGGGCTCGCGGCGGCAAAGCGCCGCCGGTCTTTATCGGCGATCAGACCCGCGGCGAAGGCACGGTTCGCACCCTTGAAGACCAGGTGGCGCTCGAGACCCGCACCCGCATGCTCAACCCGAAATGGTTCGAAGGCATGCTCAAGCATGGCTACGAGGGTGTGCGCCAGATCGAGGTTCATGTCACCAACACCATGGGCTGGTCGGCAACGACCGGGCAGGTCCAGCCCTGGGTCTACAAGCAGCTATCCGAAACATTCATGCTCGATCCCGAGATGCGTGAACGGCTGGCCCAGCTCAACCCCACCGCGTCCGCGCGAGTGGCCAATCGGCTTCTCGAAGCTTCGGATCGTCACTACTGGACGCCCGAGCCCGAGATGCTCGAGGCCTTGCGCAGAGCCAGCGAGGAACTCGAAGACCGGCTCGAAGGCGTTTACGAAGGTACCCCAGCATGACAACCGCAACCGTTCCGTTCTCAGACATCAAGCGCCCATCACGGGGCCTTGATGGCGCCGGCAGTGTGCAGGTGCAGCTCGACCCTAACCTCAAGATCGGCAATGCCAAGGTTTTTGCGGTCTATGGCAAAGGCGGTATCGGCAAGAGCACCACTTCATCGAACCTGTCGGTGGCCTTCTCAAAGCTCGGCAAGCGCGTGCTGCAGATCGGCTGCGACCCCAAGCACGATTCGACCTTTACGCTGACCAAAAAGCTGATGCCCACCGTCATCGACGTGCTCGAGTCGGTCGACTTTCATGCGGAAGAGTTGCGCCTCGAAGACTTCGTCTTCGAGGGCTACAACGGCGTGATGTGTGTCGAAGCGGGCGGCCCGCCGGCCGGCACCGGCTGCGGCGGCTATGTCGTCGGACAAACGGTGAAACTGCTCAAGGAGCATCACCTTCTTGAGGACACCGACGTGGTGATCTTTGATGTGCTGGGCGATGTGGTGTGCGGCG
>CAIKZV010000568.1 GCA_903831925.1 uncultured Burkholderiales bacterium | reverse complement strand
CGGGTCTTCCAGCGTCAGGATGTGGCCCGACCGGTTCTGGTTGCGATGATCGATGAGCGAGGCAAGGGTGGTCGACTTGCCCGAGCCGGTGGCGCCCACGACGAGGATCAGCCCACGCGGCTCCATCACCAGTTGGGTCAGGATCGGCGGCAGGTTGAGCGATTCGAAGCTCGGCACGTCGCCCGGGATGTAGCGGATGACCGCGGCGGTCGAGTTGCGCTGGCGAAAGACCGAAAACCGGAAGCTGCCGACGTCTCGCAGGCCGTAGCCGATGTTGAGCTCCTGGTCGCGTTCATATTGCCGCCACTGCTCGTCGGTCAGCGCTTCACGCAGCAGCGCAACCACCGCAGCCGGTGTCATCGACTGCTGGCTCACCGGGACGGTCGTACCGTTGATCTTGATCTGCGGCGGGGTGCCGGCCGCCAGGATCAGGTCCGATGCCTTTTTCTCGGCCATCAAGCCGAGCAATCTTTCAATCGCCATCGATCGGACTCCCTGGTTGCATCGCGCCGGTGACGGACTGGCGCGAGCCGCGGATTAGCATGAATGAAGCAGTCGTCAATCAGATGCCAGGCTCTCAGTCGCCTCGCAGGAGTTCGTTGATCGCGGTCTTGGCACGGGTCTGAGCGTCGACGCGCTTGACGATGACCGCGCAGGCGAGGCTCACGCCGCCACTTGAGGGCATCGAGCCGGGCACCACGACCGAGCCTGCCGGCACGCGGCCATAGGTGATTTCGCCGGTCGCCCGGTCGACGATGCGCGTGCTCTGACTGAGGAAGACACCCATCGACAGCACCGAATTTTCCTCGACGATCACGCCTTCAACCACTTCAGAGCGGGCGCCGATAAAGCAGTTGTCCTCGATGATGGTCGGGTTGGCCTGCAGGGGTTCGAGCACCCCGCCAATGCCCACACCGCCCGACAGATGGACGTTGCGACCGATCTGGGCGCACGAACCGACCGTCGCCCAAGTGTCAACCATGGTGCCTTCATCGACATAGGCACCGATGTTGACGTAGGACGGCATCAGCACGACGTTGCGGCCGATGAAACTGCCGCGGCGCGCGACCGCCGGTGGGACGACGCGAAAGCCACCCTTGGCGAAGTCCTCGGCACTCCAGCCCTCGAACTTGGTGGGCACCTTGTCATAGAACTGCAGGCCGCCCGAGACGATCGGCCGGTTGTCATCGAGTCGAAACGACAGCAGGACTGCCTTCTTGACCCACTGATGCACCAGCCATTCGCCTGCGTGTTTTTCGGCGACCCGCAGCCGGCCCGAGTCGAGTTCGGTGATGACATGAGCGACGGCCTCGCGCACGGCTGACGGGGAGGAGGCGGGGCTGAGAGACGCGCGGTCTTCCCAGGCTTGTTCGATGGTGGATTGCAGTGAGCTCATGGCGAGATTCGATCGTCGAAAAAAGAATGGATTGGGGGTTGCGAAGGACTGGGTTGATCCGGCGGCAGCGTGGAGCGGGCTCAGCCCCGCATCGTCGATTCGGTGGGGAATGCGCCGAGATCGACCCGCACGGCGGGCTTCCAGGCGCGCTTGCGGTGCTCGGCCACCACCGTGGTGAAAATACCGCCTCGGACATACCAGCGGGCGGTCAGCCTCATGAATCGCGGCTTGGTGACCTTGACCATCTCGTCGAGGATGCGGTTGGTGACCGCTTCATGAAAGGCGCCCTGATCGCGGT
>CAIKZV010000567.1 GCA_903831925.1 uncultured Burkholderiales bacterium | reverse complement strand
GCATGTCGAGAATCTCTACGACGCCGACATGGGCCATCAGGCGGTGCTCGGCAAGGTGCTCGGCATGGCCGGCGAACTCGCCCGGCAACAGGGGCTGGAAGACGGTTTTCGGACGGTCATCAACACCGGAAGGATCGGCCGGCAGGAGGTGTATCATCTTCATCTGCATGTTCTGGGCGGTCCTGAGCCTCTCAATCTCGGCATCAAGGGCGCCTGACCAAGGAGTGTCACTATGGGTTCATTGAGCATCTGGCACTGGCTGATCGTGCTGGTCATCATCATGCTGGTCTTCGGTACCAAGAAGCTGCGCAATATCGGGTCTGACCTGGGTGGCGCGGTCAAAGGGTTCAAGGACGGCGTGAAAGAAGGCGCCGAGTCGGCCACCGCCGACACGAATGCCTCCAAGACCATCGACGTCGAAGCCCGTCCCAAGTCCTGATTCACTGAGGGCAGGGCCCTGACGGGTCGGCCCGGGGCCAGACCCGTCGAGCAAGCGGCTTCGGGCCGCTTTTGTGTTTTATCCGTCTGTCGTTTTGCGGTTTGCTTCACTCGTTCGCCTTTTTCCTGACACCCGAGCATGTTCGATATCGGTTTTTCCGAGATGGCGGTCCTGGCGGTCGTGGCGCTTGTCGTGCTGGGGCCCGAGCGTCTGCCCAAGGTCGCTCGCCAGGCCGGGCACTGGATGGGCAAGCTGCGCCGTTATGTCGACGATGTGAAGTCCGACATCAATCGCCAGATGGAATTGACCGAGCTGCGCAATCTGCAGACTCAGGTCACCGATGCCGCGCGCGACCTCAAGAGCTCGGTCGAGTCGGGTGTGGCCGAGGCGCAGGCTCAGTTCAATGAGGCCCAGCAGTCGCTCGAGTCGGGGCCCACGCCGCCGCCGACCGACTGGGACGCGATCTACAAGACCCGCCGTCAGCGTGAAAAGATCAAGGATCGGCGCATCGAGCGTGAGAAAGAGCTCGGCATCAAGCGGCCGCGCCGCCCCTTCCACCGCTAGGCCCACGTCTTGGCTCTGAAACTTTTTTCGCGCAAGAAGCCTGCGGTTGACACCGCCCAGGACGAAAACTTCGTCTCGCATCTGGTCGAGCTGCGCGACCGCATGATCCGCAGCCTGATCGTGGTGCTGATCCTGTTCGGGGTGTGCTTCTACTTCAGCGGCGACATCATGAAGTTCCTGTCGCTGCCGCTCTATGAGGCGCTGCCGGCGGGCAGCCGGCCGATCTTCACCGACCAGGCCGGCGCCTTCTTCACCCTCACCAAGGTCGCCTTCCTCACCGCTTTTCTGATTTCGATGCCCTGGGTGCTTTATCAGGCCTGGGCTTTCGTGGCGCCCGGCCTCTACGAGCACGAAAAGCGCTTTGCGCTGCCGCTGATTGTCTCGAGCGTGTTTTTCATGCTGCTGGGCATCGGCTTCGCCTACCTGTTCGTGCTGCCGGCGGCCTACAAGTTCTTCATCTCGTTCTCGGCGCAAACCGGTGCCGAGACGCTGCAGGATCTGCAGAAATACTGGGACTTCACGCTCTCGATCTTTTTTGGCTTCGGGCTGACCTTCGAGGTGCCGGTGGTCGAGATGCTGCTGGTCAAGCTCGGCATGGTGACCACCACGCAGTTGCGCGAAGCGCGTCGCTATGTGATCGTCGGCGCTTTCCTGGTGGCAGCGGTGCTCACGCCACCCGATGTGCTCTCGCAGTTCATGCTCGCAATTCCGCTCATTCTGCTCTACGAACTCGGCATCTGGCTGTCCGGTTTCATCACCGCGCGCAGCAAGGCGCCGGTGGCTGAAGACGAGGCCGCAGCG
>CAIKZV010000566.1 GCA_903831925.1 uncultured Burkholderiales bacterium | reverse complement strand
GCGCAGATCCACCAGGATCATGATGACCGCGAGGATGTCCTCGTTGGTCAGCGTCATCGGGCCGGTGAGTTCGTCGCGGCTGACGCGGCGGTTGAACTTCATGCGACCGACCTTGGAGAGGTCGTAGGCATCGGCGTTGTAGAAGAGCCGGTTGAAGAGTGCCTCGACGGCCTCTTCGGTGGGCGGCTCGCCCGGACGCATCATGCGATAAATCGCGATGCGGGCGGCAGCCTGATCGGCGGTGTCGTCAATGCGCAGGGTCTGCGACATGAACGGGCCATGATCGAGGTCATTGGTATAGAGGGTCTGGAAGTCCTGGACCGACGCCACCCGCATCTTCTTGAGCAGGTCTTCGGTCAGTTCATCGTTGGCCTTGGCGACGATCTCGCCGGTCTCGGAGTCGATGACATTGGTGGCCAGCACCCGGCCGAGCACATAGTCTTCCGGCACCGAGATGCGCTTGAGCCCGGCGCCATCGAGGTCGCGGATGTTCTTGGCATTGATGCGCTTGTCTTTGGCGACGATGACCTTGCCGTCGCGATCGGAAATGTCGAAGCGGGCGATCTCGCCGCGCATGCGATCGGGCACGAGATCCATCAGCGCGCCTTCGGGCATCAGCTGGAAGTTATCGTTGACGAAAAAGTGCGCCAGGATCTGCTCGGGGGTCAGGCCGATCGACTTCAGCAGAATCGTGACCGGCATCTTGCGGCGACGGTCGACACGGAAATAGAGGACGTCCTTGGGGTCGAACTCGAAGTCGAGCCAGGAGCCACGGTAAGGAATGATGCGAGCCGAGAACAGGAGCTTGCCCGAGCTGTGGGTCTTGCCTCGATCGTGCTCGAAGAACACGCCGGGCGAGCGGTGCAACTGCGAGACGATGACCCGCTCGGTGCCATTGACCACGAAAGAACCGTTGGTCGTCATGAGCGGAATCTCGCCCATGTAGACCTCCTGCTCCTTGACTTCCTTGACCGTCGGCTTGGGAGCCTCGCGGTCCATGATGACCAGGCGCACGCGGGCGCGCAGCGGTGCGCAAAAAGTCAGGCCGCGCTGCTGGCATTCCTTGACATCGAAGGCCGGCGTGCCGAGGTTGTAATTGACGAACTCGAGGCGCGCCGATTGATTGTGCGACACGATCGGAAAGATCGAGGTGAAGGCGGCTTGCAGGCCTTCGTCACCGCGATCGGCCACCGTCTTGTCGGTCTGCAGGAACTGCGAGTACGACGCAAGCTGCGTTGACAGCAGATAGGGCACATCCTGTACGACCTTGCGTTTGGCGAAGGACTTGCGAATGCGCTTCTTTTCGGTGAACGAATAGGCGTGGGCCATGGACTCTCCGGAATGACCTTAGGCAGAGATCGGGGATCGCACCCCCGGTCGGACGACCGGCGATGCGGGCCTCGAGCTCCGCTGTGATGACGATGCACGCAAGCCCGGCATCCGCTCCGCAAGGAGTCGGTGGCCGGGGGTCGCGTGCACCTGAAACAACGGGGGCTTGACTGAGGTGATGCGCTTACTTGATCTCGACCTTTGCGCCGGCTTCTTCGAGCTGCTTCTTGAGCGCTTCGGCATCGGCCTTGTTGACGCCTTCCTTGACGGCCTTCGGTGCGCCGTCGACCAGGTCCTTGGCTTCTTTCAGGCCCAGACCGGTGGCTGCGCGAACGACCTTGATGCACTCGACTTTCTTCTCGCCGGCAGCCAGCAGCATGACGGTGAATTCGGTCTGCTCTTCCACCGCAGCGGCGGCAGCGCCACCACCGGCCGGTGCGGCCACAGCGACGGCAGCGGCAGCAGCCGAGACGCCGAATTTCTCTTCCATGTCCTTGATGAGGCCGGACAGCTCGAGCACGGTCATACCGGCGATCGCGTCGAGGATTTCGCTTTTGTTCAGTGCCATGATGTCAATTCCATTCTTTGCTAAAAGGGTTCAGATTCAGGAAGCGGGTTTCGGTTTCAGACTGATGCAGGTGCATCGGCCTTTTCGCGCTCGTCGCGCAGGGCAGCAACGGTGCGGACAAATCTGGCCGGCACTTCGTTGAGCGTCTGAACGAACTTGGCAACCGGTGCCTGCATGGTGCCCATCAACTGCGCCAGCAGCACTTCACGGCTGGGCATCGAAGCCAGCGCCTTGACGGCATCCGTGTCGAGCACGGAATTCGCCATGGCACCGCCCTTGAGGGCCAGCTTGTCGTTGCTTTTGGCAAAGTCGGAGAGCACCTTTGCGCAGCTCACCGGATCGCTGGACATGCCGTAGATGAGCGGGCCGACGAGCTTGTCGGTCAGTCCTTCGAACGGCGTGCCGGCGATTGCCCGACGCGCAAGCGTGTTCTTGAGAACACGCAGATACACACCCGATTCACGTGCCTGCTTGCGCAGGCCAGTGATCGCGCCGACTTCCAGGCCACGGTACTCCGCGACGATGATCGCCTGGGCCGATGCCACCTGGGCACTGACCTCGGCAACCACGGCCGCTTTCTCTTCACGATTGAGACTCACGTCTTTCGCTCCTACCAGAATTGGTGCGACGGCCGGATGGCCGGAACACCGGTTACGGCGACCGAACGTGAGTCACTGCCGCAGTCGATGGAATCCAATGCCGGAAACCCTCTGTTGCTGCCGAAACCCGCTTCGGGGACGCCATCTGCGCCGGGCGCTTTCGCGTTTAAAGTGCCGCGGACCAAGGTCCGCTGCGCTCCCTGCGGTCTTTGATAACCTGCCCGCCTTGATGCAGCAGACAGCCCAAAGTCCTTTACCTGTCCGGTCGCTCGCCACACAGCGATCGACCGGCACTGTCTTGAATCGAATCAGGCCGCCGGAGCGGTCAGACTCATGGTGTCAACCCTGACGCCAATCCCCATGGTGCTGGAGACCGCGATCTTGCGAAGGTAGATCCCTTTCGAGCTCGCGGGCTTGGCGCGTGCCAGCGCATCGACCAGCGCGGCCAGATTGCTGCGCAAGGCTGCGGGTTCGAAGGAGGCACGTCCGATGGTGGCGTGAATGATGCCGGCCTTGTCGGTCCGATACTGAACCTGACCCGCACGGGCATTCTTGATGGCGGTCACCACATCGGCAGTCACCGTACCCACCTTGGGGTTAGGCATCAGGCCGCGCGGTCCGAGAATCTGACCGAGACCACCGACCACACGCATGGCGTCGGGCGAGGCGATCACGATGTCGAAGTTCAGATTGCCTGCCTTGACCTGCTCGGCGAGGTCTTCCATACCGACGACGTCGGCCCCGGCGGCACGGGCTTCATCAGCCTTTGCGCCCTGGGTGAAGACCGCCACACGGACCGACTTGCCGGTACCGGCCGGCAGCACGACCGAGCCGCGCACGACCTGGTCGGATTTCTTGGCATCGACGCCAAGCTGAACCGCGACGTCGATGGATTCATCGAACTTGGCGACGGCACATTCCTTGACCAGCGCGATCGCGTCGGTCACCGGATAGAGCTTGCGTGAGTCGACCTTGCCACGCAGGGCCTTGGCGCGTTTGGTGATCGTTGCCATTTACAGTCCCTCCACCGTGATGCCCATGCTGCGAGCCGAGCCCGCGATGGTGCGTACTGCTGCGTCGAGATCGGAGGCAGTCAGATCGGGCATCTTGAGTTTGGCGATGTCCTCGGCTTGCGCACGAGTGATCTTGCCGACCTTGTCGGTATGCGGCGTCTTGGAGCCTTTGTCGATCTTGGCCGCCTTCTTGATGAGGATGGTCGCCGGCGGCGTCTTGATCACAAAGGTGAAGCTCTTGTCGGCAAACGCGGTGATCACGACCGGAATCGGCAGACCCGGTTCGACACCCTGGGTCTGGGCGTTGAAGGCCTTGCAGAACTCCATGATGTTCAGGCCGCGCTGGCCGAGTGCCGGTCCGATCGGG
>CAIKZV010000565.1 GCA_903831925.1 uncultured Burkholderiales bacterium | reverse complement strand
CGTGTTGCTGTGAGCCGTTCACATTTCGGGTGATCCCGATTCGGAGCCTGTTGTGACCACGATCGTCGTCGTCAAGAAAAAGAATCAGATCGCGATCGGTGCCGATACGCTGGTGACCTTCGGCGAGACGCGACTGCCGGGCGACTATGAGGCCAACAACAAGATCATTCGCGTGGGCGATTCGCTGGTTGGTCTGGCCGGCAGCACGGCACATTTCGAAGTGCTCAGGCGGGTATTGGGCAACATCGAACATCCTCGGTTGCATTCCCGCCACGAGGTCTTCGAGACTTTCCTGAATGCGCATCAGGAGCTCAAGGAAAAGTATTTTCTCAATCCCAAGGAAGAAGACGACGATCCCTACGAAAGCTCGCAGATCACCGCGCTGATTGCCAATCCCAGTGGCATTTATGGGGTGTATTCCTATCGTGAAGTCTTCAGCTTCGATCGCTTCTGGGCGATCGGCTCGGGTCGCAACTTTGCGCTCGGCGCGATGTACGCCACCTATGGCAGCAAGCGCACTGCGACGCAGATCGCGCAGATCGGCGTCAATGCCGGTGCAGAGTTCGACAAGAGTTCATCCGGACCCAGCCGTGTCTTTGATTTCCTGATTACCCCCACCTGATAAACCCCCTGATTCGCGCGCGGTGCCCCGGTCCCGCGCGAGCCCACGACTCCCTCTGGCAGACGATACGCATGGCACTGATCGAACTGAAGGTTCCGGACATCGGCGACTTTGATGAAGTCGAGGTCATTGAGTTGCTGGTTTCGGCCGGCGACACGGTCAAGCTTGAGCAGAGCCTGGTGACGGTCGAGTCCGACAAGGCCTCAATGGAGATTCCGTCGAGTGCGACAGGTCGCATCGTCGAGCTCAAGGTCGGCCTGGGTGACAAGGTCGCGCAGGGAAGCGTGATTGCCATGGTCGAGACGGCGGATGTGGCCGATGCGGCGGCGCCGTCGCAACCGGCCGCGAACGCGCCGCCGGCATCGGCTTCGCATCTGGCTGCCGGTGCGTTCGCAGGCACCGCAGACCTCACCTGTCGACTGCTCGTGCTGGGCGCCGGACCGGGCGGCTACTCGGCAGCGTTTCGAGCCGCGGACCTCGGACTGGACACGATTCTGGTCGAGCGCTATTCGACGCTGGGCGGAGTGTGTCTGAACGTCGGCTGCATCCCGTCCAAGGCCTTGCTTCACACCGCCTCGGTCATCGACGAAGCGCGGGCAATGGCAGCGCACGGCATCATGTTTGGTGAGCCGACCATCGATCTCGATGCCCTGAGGGCCTCGAAGGACAAGGTTGTCGGCAAGCTCACCCAGGGTCTTGCCGGCATGGCGCGTGCGCGCAAGGTGAGGGTGATTCGAGGGTCTGGTCGATTCATCGATCCGCATCATCTAGAGGTCGAGACCACCGAAGGCGAGGGCCAGGCCCGCACCGGTGCAAAGCAGGTGATCCGTTTCGAGCAGGCGATCATCGCTGCCGGCAGTCAGTCGGTTCGACTGCCCTTTCTGCCGGATGATCCGCGCATCATCGATTCGACCGGCGCCCTGAAACTAGCGACACGACCCGCCCGAATGCTGGTGATCGGCGGCGGCATCATCGGCCTGGAGATGGGCACGGTCTATTCGACGCTTGGTGCGCGCCTCGACGTGGTCGAGATGCTCGATGGCCTGATGCCCGGCGCCGACCGTGACCTGGTCAGGGTATGGCAGCGGCATAACGCCCCCCGCTTCGATCGCATCATGCTCAAGACCCGGACGGTTCGCGTTGAAGCGGCCCCGCAAGGCATCATGGTCTGGTTCGAGGGCGAGCAGGCGCCCGCCGAGCCGCAGTGCTACGACCTGGTGCTCAGTGCAGTCGGGCGCCGTCCCAACGGGCTGGCGATTGGTGCCGAGGCCGCCGGTGTGTCTGTGGGTGAGCGCGGTTTCATCACGGTCGACAAACAGATGCGCACCAACGTTTCGCATATTTTCGCGATCGGCGATGTCGTCGGGCAGCCGATGCTGGCTCACAAGGCGGTCCATGAAGGTCATGTTGCCGCAGAAGCTGCCGCCGGCGAAAAGTCCTTCTTCGATGCGCGGGTCATTCCGTCGGTGGCTTATACCGACCCCGAGATCGCCTGGGTCGGTCTGACCGAAGAGCAGGCCGGCGCGCAGGGTCTGAAGGTTGCCAAGGCGACTTTCCCCTGGGCGGCCTCAGGTCGGGCGATCGCCAACGGGCGGGATGAGGGCCTCACCAAACTGATCTTTGACGAGGCCAGCCATCGCCTGCTGGGTGGGGCCATTGTCGGGACGCATGCCGGCGACATGATCGGTGAACTGGCGCTTGCGATCGAGATGGGCGCGGATGCCACCGATATCGGTCGGACGATCCATCCCCATCCGACACTTGGCGAAACCATCGGCATGGCCGCCGAACTGTTCGAGGGCGTGTGCACCGATCTGCCCGCGACAACTCGCCGACATTGACTTAGTACTCGGATGACCGGCTTATGACGGCTATACTGCCGAGCTTTTGCGCGAAGGCGGTCCGCGCCTAGCGGATTCGGAAAATAAGAGGGTCGTGATGAAAGGGCTTCTGGGGTTCGCCCACGCCATCGATTGGTTCAATCAGCAGATTGGGCGTTTAGCGGTCTGGGCGATGTTTATTTCCTGCATGGTTTCGGCCGGAAACGCGACGGTTCGCTATCTCGTCAGCATGAGTTCGAATGGCTGGCTGGAGGTGCAGTGGTATCTCTTTGCCGCCTGCGTGCTGCTGGGCGCGCCCTTCGTGCTGAAAATGAATGAGCATGTCCGGGTCGATGTGCTTTATTCGCGCCTGACGTCTCGCGGACAGGCGCGCATCGATCTGTTCGGCCTGATTGTCTTCCTGATGCCCGGCGCGTTGCTGCTGACCTGGATGTCATGGCCCTGGTTTGTCAACTCCTGGGTCACCCACGAAATGTCGAGCAATGCAGGCGGACTCATTCGCTGGCCGGTCAAACTGGTCCTGCCGATCGGCTTCGGGCTGCTGGCATTGCAGGGGGTGTCCGAAATCATCAAGCGCGTGGCCTATCTGAAAGGCGATTACGCGATGGACCTGCAATACGAGAGGCCGCTGCAATGATCACGATGCAGAACATGGCGCCGTTGATGTTCGGCGCGCTGGTATTTGTCATGGTGATCGGTTTCCCGGTCGCCTTCTCGCTGTCTGCGCTGGGTCTGCTGTCGGGTTTCGTCGCGATCGAACTCGGCTTTTTTCCGGCGCAGTTCATGGCAAACCTGCCTCTGCGCATCTTCGGCATCCTGTCCAACGAGCTGCTGCTGGCGATTCCCTTCTTCACCTTCATGGGGGCGATTCTCGAGCGCTGCGGTCTGGCCGAAGACTTGCTCGAAGGGATGGGGCAGCTCTTCGGTTCGGTGCCCGGCGGTCTGGCCTATGCGGTCATCATCGTGGGAGCGGTGCTGGGCGCGATCACCGGTACGGTGGCGGCATCGGTGATTGCGATGGGCGTGATTTCGCTGCCGATCATGATGCGCTATGGCTACGACATGAAGCTGGCCACCGGCGTGATCGCGGCCTCCGGCACGATCACCCAGGTCATCCCGCCGTCGCTGGTCCTGGTGGTGCTGGCCGACCAGCTCGGCAAGTCGGTCGGCGACATGTATGCCGGCGCGATCGGTCCGTCGATTGCTCAGGTCGCGCTCTTCGTGCTCTATATCCTGGTGCTGTCGTTTCTCAAGCCGCATCTCATGCCGCCCTTGCCGGCAGAGGCCCGAACCCTGCAGGGGTGGGCGCTTTGGAAGCGGGTGCTCTGGGGCATGGTGCCCTCGATCGTCCTGATCTTCCTGGTGCTGGGTACGATCTTTCTGGGCCTTGCGACGCCGACCGAAGCCGGCGCGATGGGTGCAGTCGGCGCAATCGTGCTCGCCGCCATGCACAAGCGGCTGTCCTGGAAGCTGATGCGCGAGGGCATGGAATCGACCATGCGGCTGACCGCGATGGTGATCTTCATCCTGATCGGATCGACCGTCTTTTCGCTGGTGTTCCAGGGCGTCGACGGTGGCGTCTGGATCGAGCACATGCTGATCTCGATGACCGGAGGCGACAAGGTCGCGTTCCTCATCATCGTGAACCTCTTCGTGTTCTTTCTGGCCTTCTTTCTCGATTTCTTCGAGATCGCCTTCATCATCGTCCCGCTGCTGGCCCCGGTGGCAGCGAAAATGGGCATCGACCTGGTGTGGTTCGGTGTGCTGCTGTGCGTGAACATGCAGACCTCCTTCATGCATCCGCCCTTTGGCTTCGCGCTGTTCTATCTGCGCGGCATCGCACCCAAGGAAGTCAAGAGTTCCGATATCTACCTCGGGGCGATTCCGTGGGTGGTGCTGCAACTGATCCTGGTCGCGGTCCTGATTTTCTGGCCGGGGATGGTCACGATGTGGCTCGACAAGGAAGTGGTCGTCGATACCGAGAAGGTTCGTATCGATGTCGAGAGCTTCGATGATGATCCCGCGACCAAGCCCGGTGCAGACAAAGCAGGCGCGGATAAGCCCGCGGCCGACAAGCCTGCGCCGGATGCGGCGATTCCGAAAGTCGAGGCGCCGGCAGGCGATGACGATCCTGCCAAGCGCCTGATGGAACAGATGCGTGAGGACCAGAACAAGGCGCAACAAAAGCCCTGATCAGCCCCTGCGCAGGTCGCCATAAAAAAAGCCCCGCATCAAGCGGGGCTTTTTCTTTCGTGACGCCACGATCTGTGGCGCCACGATCGCAGGGCCTCAGCGTTTTGCGCTGGCCATATAGTCGTCGAAGGTGTTCTCGGTCACGCGGAACCAGGAGATCTGGTCGCGCTGGAAATTGAAGTAATGGTCCGACACCTTCTTGAAGTTGGCGTTGGCTGCATTGGTCTCGGCATAGACTTCTTGCGCTGCCTTGAAGCAGGCATCCATCACCGGGCGCGGGAAGGGCTTGAGTTGCGTGCCGCTGCCGACCAGACGCTTGAGCGCCTGCGGATTGACCGCATCGTATTTGGCCATCATGAAGCTGTTGGCCTGTTCGGCGCCGGCCTCGAGAATCGCCCTGTATTCGGGTGTCAGCGTGGCGAGCGCCTTCTGATTGACGATGGCATGCAGGCCGGGGCCGCCTTCCCACCAGCCCGGATAGTAGTAAAACTTGGCCACCTTGTTGAAGCCGAGTTTCTCGTCGTCATACGGGCCGATCCATTCGGCGGCATCGATCGTGCCTTTTTCGAGCGCCGGATAGATATCGCCACCCGGGATCTGCTGGGGCACGACGCCGAGCTTGGCCAGCACCTGACCGGCAAAACCACCGACCCGGAATTTCAGGCCCTTGAGGTCT
>CAIKZV010000564.1 GCA_903831925.1 uncultured Burkholderiales bacterium | reverse complement strand
GCAGCTCGCCGGTGAGCGTGGCCTCACCCTGATCCCGCCCTATGACCATACCGATGTGATCGCAGGCGCCGGCACGGCAGCACTCGAACTTTTCGAAGAGGTCGGTGAACTCGATCTGCTGCTGGTGTGTCTGGGGGGTGGCGGTCTGACCGCAGGATCTGCGCTCGCGGCCGCAGCAAAGTCGCCGCGCTGTGCGGTCTGGGGTGTCGAGCCCGAGGCGGGCAACGATGGCCAGCAGTCGCTGGCCGCCGGTCGAGTCATCAGGATCGACGTGCCGCAGACGATTGCCGATGGTGCCCAGACCCAGCGCCTGGGCGATCTCAACTTCGAGGTGATTCGCACTCGCGCTGCCGGCATCGTGACCGTGAGCGACGACGCACTGATCAGCGCAATGCGATTCATCGCCGAGCGCATGAAGATGGTGGTCGAGCCAACCGGCGCACTGGCTGCCGCAGCGGCCTTCACCGCGGCGGTGCCGGTCGCCGGCCGGCGGGTCGGTGTGATCCTGAGCGGGGGCAATGTCGATCTGACCCGTTTCGCCAGGCTTGTGTCCGAGTCTTCAGGCGCGGCGTCCTCAGCGTCCGGTGCGTCTTCAGCGGGTTCGACGCGGTGATGACGCCGCTCACCCCGGCCGCCGACGCCCCGCTGCAACTCGAAGACCGCTCGACGCAGCGCATCGCCCACACCACCTGCTACATGTGCGCCTGCCGCTGCGGCATCCAGGTCACGCTGCAGGATCATCCGGCCACACCCGATTCGCCTGCGCGCAGTACGGTGCGATTCATCCAGGGCACGCCTGGCCATCCGGTGAACGACGGGGTGCTCTGTGCCAAGGGCAGCGCCGGCATCATGAAGCAGAACTCACCGGCCAAGCTCAGTCATCCGATGATCCGCCGTCCGGGCACCGAGCGGGGCGCCGGCATCTTCGATCCGATCAGCTGGGATGACGCCCTCGATCTGCTCACCGAGCGGCTGGCCCGCATCCGCGCCACCGAGCCGCGCAAACTCGCGTTTTTCACCGGACGCGATCAGATGCAGGCGCTCACCGGCCTTTGGGCCCAGCAGTTCGGCACGCCCAACTGGGCGGCGCATGGCGGCTTTTGCTCGGTCAACATCGCGGCCGCGGGCCTCTATTCGATCGGCTATTCCTTCTGGGAATTTGGTGCCCCCGACTGGGATCGCGCCCGCTACTTCCTGATGTGGGGCGTGGCCGAAGACCATGCCAGCAATCCGATCAAGATCGGCCTCGAAAAACTCAAGCGCAATGGCGCAAAGTTCGTCTCGATCAATCCGGTGCGCACCGGTTACTCGGCGATCGCCGACGAGTGGGTGCCGATTCGCCCCGGCACCGACGGGCTGCTGGCGCTGGCCATCGCCCATGTGCTGCTCAGCCGCGAGCGCTTCGACTGGGACTTCCTGGTGCGCTATACCAATGCGCCGTGGCTGGTCATCCAGGCGCCGGGCACCTCCCGAGACGGCCTGTTCCTGCGCAACGAGCAGGGTCAGCCGCTGCTGTGGGACCAGCGCCTGAAAAAGCCGGTGCCGATGGCACCGGGCGCCACCCCCGCGCTGTTTGGCGAGTTTGTTGCACCCGGTGGCGAGCGGGTGCGCACCTCGATGTCTCTGATGGCCGAGCGCGCCCTGTCGGACGAGTATTCGCCAGAAGCGGTGGCCGATCGCTGCGGCGTGCCGGCCGAGCAGATCGAAAAAATCGCCCTCGACATGGCGCAGGTGGCCTTTGAGCAGACCATCGAGCTCCCAATTGCCTGGACCGACGCCTGGGGCGTGAAGCACGACAAGGTGATCGGGCGGCCGGTTGCGATGTATGCGATGCGCGGCGTGTCGGCGCACAGCAATGGCTTTCAGACCTGCCGCGCACTGCACCTGATCCAGATGCTGCTCGGGGCACTCGATGGGCCGGGCAACTTCCGTTCGCGTGCGCCGTTTCCCAAGCCGATCCCGCCGCTGCAACTCCCCGAAAACGACATCGCCCGCATCAATGCGCCCGACACCGCGCTGGCGCGCATGCCGCTCGGTTTTCCGACCCGCCCCGAAGACCTCGCGATCGATGCGACTGGCGAGCCCCTGCGCATCGACAAGGCCTATTCCTGGGAGAGCCCGCTCGCTGCCCATGGCCTGATGCACATGGTCATCCGCAATGCCTTCGAGTCCGATCCCTATCCGATCGACACGCTGATGCTGTTCATGGCCAACATGGCCTGGAACTCCTCGATGAACACCACCGGCACGCAGGCGATGCTGGCTGCCCGCAACGAGGCCGGCGACTACAGGATTCCCTTCGTGGTGGTGGCCGATGCCTTCGATTCGGAGATGGTTCGCTACGCCGATCTGGTGCTGCCCGACACCACCTATCTCGAGCGCTTCGATGCGATCTCGATGCTCGATCGTCCGATCTCCGAACCCGATGCCGCGGCCGACGCCATCCGCCACCCGCTGATCGTCCCCGACCGGGATGTCAGGCCCTGGCAGGATGTGCTGGTCGAACTCGCCGGGCGTCTGAACTTTCCGGCGTTCACCGATGCACCCGGCGTGCGCCGATTCGAGGATTACCGCGACTTCATCCTGCGCTACGAACGTGCGCCCGGCATCGGCTTTCTGGCCGGCTGGCGCGGTGAAAAGGGCGACAAGCCGCTGGTGGGCGAACCCAATCCGAAACAGTGGGAGGCCTATATCGAAGGCAAGGCCTTCTTTGCACACCACTGGCCCGATTCGATGAAGTACATGCGCTTTGCCAATCGCGATTATCTCGAGGAGGCTGCGCGCGCCGGCTTCATCGGCCGCGCCGAGCCGATCGTGATGCAGCTCTACAGCGAGCCGATGCAGAAGTTCCGGCTGGCAGGCCAGGGCCTCTATGATGGGCCTCGCCCAACGCGTCCGGAGGATCGCGAGCGCCTGGCGCGCTACTTCGATCCGCTGCCTTTCTGGTACCCGCCGCTCGAGACGGTTCCAACCGGACCAGATCAGCCCGACGACTTCCCCTTTCATGCGATCACGCAGCGCCCGATGGTGATGTACCACTCCTGGGACAGCCAGAACGCCTGGTTGCGCCAGATCATGTCGCTCAACCTGCTCTACATGAACGAGCAGATGGCGACCGAAAAGGGGCTGGCCGACGGCGACTGGGTGCGGGTCGAATCGATGTATGCGCCGGTGGCACCGCAGCCCGGCACACCGGCCAATGCCCGCATGCAAGCCGATGCGCCCCGGCGCAGCATCCGCTGCCAGCTCAAGACCATGCAGGGCTGCGAGCGCAACACCGTCTGGACCTGGAATGCGATCGGCAAGATGGCCGGCACCTGGGGCCTGTCGAAAAAGGCGACCGAATCGAATGCCGGCTTCCTGCTCAATCACCTGATCAGTGAGACCCTGCCATCGCGCCCGGGCGCGGCGAGTCTGACCAACAGCGATCCGGTGACCGGGCAGGCGGCCTGGTACGACCTGAAAGTGCGGGTGCTCAAGGACGAGGATCAGAACGCACCGCGTGAGGAGGACTCATGAAGCTCGGCCTGGTGATCGATCTCGATGTGTGTGTTGGCTGTCATGCCTGCGCCACCGCCTGCAAGGAGTGGAATGGCGAGAGCCTGATGGCGGGCGGCGCTCCTGATTACGATCCTCAGGGTGCCGAGCCCTCGGGCGTCTGGTTCAACCGGGTGCGTCATTACGAGGTCGGCGACTATCCGGCGAGCAAGACCCTGAATGTGCCGATGTCGTGCATGCACTGCGAAGACGCCGACTGCGTGACCGTCTGCCCCACGGGCGCCTCCTACAAGCGGGCCGAAGACCGCCTCGTCCTGATCGACCCCGAGAAATGCATGGGCTGCAACTACTGCGCCTGG